>CAYMNX010000223.1:0-11109 GCA_964391905.1 uncultured Rhizobiaceae bacterium | reverse complement strand
CAAGTCGCGCGGGGAACGACCGTGCACATCGTCAATGACGACAATGTTACCCATCACATTTATGTCGACGCGCCCGGCATGCAATTCGATTCGGGCGAGCAGCCCGTCGGCAAGACGGTGGACGTCACGTTCGACCGCGCCGGCACCTACACCGTGCTTTGCGCCATTCATCCGACAATGAAGCTGAAGGTCGTCGTCAACAATTAGCGCGGCAAAGCCGGTACCGAGACCGCCACGGGCGCTCCGGTCAGCGTTTTCAGGAAGGCAACGAGTTCGGCCTTCTCCTCCGCCGTCAGGTGAAGCGGCTTGATCAGCTCGGAACGGCTTGGCCGATCAATGCCACCGCGGTCGTAGAGATCAATCACTTCTTCGAGCGTAGCGACCGAGCCGTCATGCATATAGGGAGCGCGACGCGCGACATCGCGCAAGGTCGGCACCTTGAAGGCGTGTTGCAACTTCGTCGAATTGCGGAAGATTCGGCCGCGTCCAATGTCGTCATCCGCCGCTTCGCCGATATCATAGAAGGCGCCGTCGGTGAAGTTCCAACCGCTGTGGCATTCGGCGCATTGCGCCTTGCCATTGAAAAGATCGAAGCCACGCTTGGCCTCTTCGCTGATTGCGCTTTCATCGCCCTTGATCCAGCGATCGAAGGGCGCCTCGCTCGAGACGATGGTTCGCTCGAAAGTCGCAATCGCTTGCTGCAGATGCGGCATCGAGACGGCGCCATCGGGAAAGGCCTCGGCGAAAGCGGTGCGGTAGCCCGGAATAGCCTCCAGCGCCGCGAGCAAATCCTCTTCCTTGCGGTTCATCGCGGCTGGGCTCGTGATCGGAACCAACGTCATCGTCTCGAGATCGGGCTTGCGGCCGTCCCAGCCCAATGCCGGAATCCACGCGATATTGAGGAGCGTCGGCGTGTGGAACTGCATGGTTTGCTCGCCCATGCCGCGCGGCAGGCCATCGGTCCAGGAGAGGCTCGGATTATGGCAGGAGGCGCAAGAATGCGTTCCCGAACCCGACAGCATCGGATCGAAGAACAGCGTCCAACCGAGTTCGGCCTTGGCAGCCGTATAGGGATTTTCATCGGGGAAGGGCGTGTCGGAGGGCCGTTGATAAGCAGCCTTCATCGCGTCGCGATTGGGCGCATCGAGCGCGACGGCAAGCGTTGCAGGCAAGAGGAGGCAAACGGCGATCGCAAGGAGGCAGATCGTCCGGCGCATGGGCGTTAGCCCGCCAGCGCGAGCGGCGCCACCAGCACTTCGGTCGAACCGCTGACGGCCGTCGCGACGGGAACGGTGAAGGACACCGTCGTGCCATGTCCGAGCACGCTTTCGATCGAAAGAACGCCGCCATGCCCCTCGACATAAAGCTTGCTCAGCGGCAGACCGAGACCGGTGCCGCCATATTTCCGGCTGAGGCTATTGTCGACTTGGCTGAACGGCTCGAGCGCCTTGGGGATATCCGCCGCGGCGATGCCGATGCCCGTATCGCTGACCGCGACCCGGACATCGTTCCGGCTCTGCTGCGCCGTCACGGCGATCAAGCCGCCGCGCGGCGTGAATTTGATCGCATTGGAGACAAGGTTCAGGACGATTTGGCGGAGGCGGACAGCGTCGCCATTCACCAATGGAATGCCCGGCTCGATACTGCAGACGAGCTTGATGCCTCCCACCTCGGCTTGCTCGCGCACGATCCGCATCGCTGCTTCGAGGATATCGGCCATCGAAGTCGGCTGGAGATGAATCGTCATTTTGCCGGATTGGAGCTTCACGCTGTCGAGAATGTCGTTGATGATATCGAGCAGGTGGCGGCCGCTCGATACGATGTCGGCCGCGAATTCCTTGTATTTGGGCTGGCCGATCGGCCCCATTACCTCGCCTGCCATGATCTCCGAAAGACCGATGACGGCGTTCAAGGGCGTGCGCAGCTCGTGGCTCATATTGGCGAGAAATTCGGTCTTGGCACGGCTGGCCGCTTCGGCTTGATCCTTCGCCTGATGCAGCGCTTCCTCGCGCTCCTTGAGTTCGGTGATATCGCTGACGATGACGACGAAGCCGCCCTCTTGCGTGCCGCTGCGCGAGAGGCGCACCCAGCGTCCATCCGCAAGCCGCATCTCGTGGCGCGGCTCCTTCAGCGCCCGGTCGAGCGCTGCCGGCAATGGCGCACCTGCCGTGAAACCGGAACCGGCGTCGGGGAAGAAACGCGCCACTTGCGAATTGGCGATCAGGATTCGGCCATCGGCATCGACCAGGACCACGCCTTCGACCGAGCTCTCGACGGCATTCACGAGCCGGGCTTGCGCCGAGCGCCGCGCCGCGATCTCGCGCTCCATCATGCTTCGAATGTTATCGCGCATGACGGCCATCGATTGCAGCAGCCGCCCCAACTCGTCATTGCCAGCCGGCACGATCTCGACATCGAGTTCGCCGGCGGCGATGCGATGCGCAGCGCTCGAGGCGGCGGCGATCGGAAGGATCATGCGCCGCGCCAGCATCACCGCCACCCCCGCTCCCAAAAGCAAAGCCGTGACCGTCGCAGCGATCGTCAGCGAATGATAGAGCCGAATTGATGCCAGAGCCTGCTCGCGGCGCTTGAAGCCGTCTTCGGCGGTCAATTCGACGAGGTTGTCGAAGGAATCGAGGATTTGTCGGGTGCGCGCATCGAGCACCGAACGGGTTGCATGCGTTGCCAAGAGGTTGCGCCAATCGCTAACCGCCAGCGCAGTGAGATGGGCGACGTCGGCCGCATGCTTCGAGGTCGAGCGCTCCTCGGCGACGGCGAGATCTTCTGCAACCTCGGCCGCGAGTTGGTCGACGCTCTTGTGCTCGACGCTCGCCGCTTCGCTCGGCTGGGCGAGCACCAAATTCATGGCCATGAAATTCGACAGAGCGAGCCGCGCATAGCTGATCGACATCAGCGGCTTGTCATAGGTCTCGACCACCAGCCGCCCGGATCCGGAGACACTCTCGGCGGCGTAAAAGCCGAGAAACGCGGTGATCGCCGCAAGCGTGCAGAAGGCGAGCAGAATCTTGCCGCGAATCGTGACCGCGACGGCGCGGAGTCGGCGATAAGCGCCGCTCGGTGTGAGGGAAAGCCGCGTCCCAGACAAGGTTCGACTCGACAAAGGAGTGCCTTCGCTCATTTAGCGCCAACGAAGGCTAATAAAGTATTAAGGAGTCTGAGAAATTCACGAACCCAGAGTAGCTTACCGGCTACCAGCTCACCAAATTAGTGTACCAAAGAGCGCAGCATGCAGCCCGTAATAAGCGGCCAGGTCGATGACCAGCGCGGCGGCATAGTAGAGGACCGCTTCGAGCGGGGGCTTTGCAAAGATCGGATGATCATCGACCAGAATCCCAATGAGGATGACGATGATCATGAGATGGCCGATGGCGTCGACCATCCCAAAGGGGAAGATCGCGCTGATGAACATGGCGGTCAGAACGAGCGCCGAGAGCCGCCGGACGAGGGGTGTCCAGAGCAGGCCGAAGGCGAGGCTGAACTCCACCACGCCCGCGGCATTCATGTAGTAGTTGGCATAAAAGCCCATCGCCAAGGCGGGATGGCTCTGGAGCAAGGGAAAAGTCCATTGCGGGTAGGCCCATTTCTCGACCGAGGCCCAGATCAGCGTTACCGCTGCCGCCCAACGCGAGACATCGAGTGGCCTCAGGCCGAGGAAGTCGCGCTTGAGGCCGGACAGCGCCAGATACCCGGCAAGGCCGAGGAAGATCGGGTAGTCCAGCAGATGAAAAATGCCAAATTCGATGACGCCATAAACATAGAGCGCGACGATGCCCACCGCCGAGAGCACCATGGTCCGCCGCCAGAACATGCCGAGCGCGATCGCCGCTTGGAACCATGGAATCTGCGGTAAGGCGGTCGTGAGCTCGGGCGTGAGGATGATGCCGCCATGTACAGCAAGCGCGACAAAGAAGGCCGCCGTACCGGCCCGGTAGATGTCGTCGATCCGCGGTCGCAACCCTTCGCTGATCAAATCGAGGGTGCGCAGGACGGCGCGCCCGACTGGGCCGCGCTCCGCATAGCATGCAAGGAGCAGCGCCAACAAGGCACAGGCGATCGGCTGCCAAAACAGAACATCGAGAACTGCCGAGAGGACGCGCGGCTGGCTCGGCACATCGAAAGGTGCGAACCATTTGACATGCGCTATTGCGCTGGCGGGATAGAAGAAAGCCAAGCCCGCAACGGCGCATCGCTTCCAGTGTTTCGATCGTCCCCGATAACCGATCATTCAACCGGTACTTCGCAAGTCAAACCCCGTACTACTATATGGCGATTCTATCAAAATGATAAATCTAATAAATCTTTTCATTTATTTGTGTGGTTAACATTTATTGATACCACGATAACGGGAAGTCTCGCACCAGAAACGAAATATTTACCTCAAGCGGCCACAGTGGTGCGACGAATTGCCACGAGGCCCAGGTCATGTTGTTCGCTTTGAGCATCGCCGGTTTCGTCGGCCTGATCGCCGGGACCATTGCCGCCGCGATCGCGGACTATTTTCCACGCCACCGCGTCGCGCTTCAGGATTGGGGTGGTGGCCTGCTGGTGGGCAGCGTCGTGCTCTTGGGCCTTGCCTTCCCGATGATTTGAGACACCGCCGAGTGATTCAGCGGTTCAGCGCCGCGCCCGCTTCGGCCGATGCGGGGTCGGCGGCGCTTTTGCTCTGCTATTCGCCTTGGACCGCGGCAATTGCGCCTGACTGCTCGGTTTCGCGCGCGGCAGCTTTATCTGCAATAGCCGCGCGGCATTGCCGCCCAAGATTGCCGCCTTGTCGGCGCGTCCGAGCGCCGCGCTGTCGATGAATTTCACCGCGTCCGGCAGCGCCATATCGTAAGGATAGTCGGTGCCGAGCCGGATGTGGTCGCTGCCATAGAGCCCGACCAGATATTCGAGCTGATGGTGCGTGAACACCACCGTGTCGAAATAGAGCCTCTTCAGATAGGTGGTGGGTCGTTGCTTGATAAGGCGACGGCAGTCGGCGCGCGCCGAATGCGCGTGATCGAAGCGGCCGCTATAGGCTGCGGCATAGCCGCCGCCATGGGCAACGCAGATCTTGAGCTTCGGATAGGCATCGAGCACGCCGCCGAAGATGAGATGGCTGACGGCGACGGTCATGTCGAGCGGATTGCCGATGACGTTGATGAAATAGTGATCGGTCAAACGCTGTCCCTGCGTGAAGCCCGCGGGATGCATGAAGATCAGGATGTCGAGCTCCTGCGCCTTGGCGAAGAACGGCCGGAAACGTTCATCCGCCAGCTCGACACCCGCGACATTGGTGCCGATCTCGACACCGCGCAGGCCGAGCTCTTTCACCGCCCGCTCGAGTTCCGCGACCGCGAGCGCCGGCGCCTGCAGCGGCACGGTGCCGAGACCGACGAACCGGTCGGGATGGCTTGCCACGATTTCCGCGATGCGATTGTTGACGAGGCGCGACGCTTCGCGACCGAGCTCGGGCTCGGCCCAGTAATAATATTGAGGCGCTGGCGAGATCGCCTGGATATCGATCCCGGCCTTGTTCATCGCCTCGAGGCGCGCTTCGACCGAGGTCAGTTGCGCGCGGATCGTCTCTTCTTGCTTGCGATTGACCGCGCGCGTCTCCTCATTCGCAAAAACGAGCATCGGCTCGCGCGCCGGATCGAGCGCATCCTTGACGAGGGCCGCAGCCTCCGGCGTTAGAACATGACAGTGGATATCGACGGTTGCGGCTGTTGCACCGCGACTCGCGCGCAACGGCGCGTGCGAAAACGATGCCGGGCTGCAGGAGTAGAACATGCACACCTCATCATGGCTTGTCGGGATTCGATTCGGGAGCCATGCAGGTTTTAGAAACCCCTTATCCCACTGTCGACGGTCGCTTGCCAAATCGGTGCGATTGTACAGAATGGATGGAAAGACGCAGTCTCGGCCACGGGGCTAGGGGATGAAGTGATCCTACGAGCGGACAAGAATTGGCAAACGGAGAACCTGTGCGAGGCTGCGCGGAGCCCTGTGTTCGAGCCACCTCTACGCACCCGGATGGCGCCACAAGACCGGGAACGCTTCATCATCGATCATGCGACTCGCTTTTTCGCCGAGCAGGGGCTCGACGGGCAGACCCGTGAGCTAGCGAAGCGACTCGGCGTCACCCAGTCTCTGATCTATCGCTATTTCCCGAGCAAGGAAGCGCTGATCGAACGCGTCTACGAGAAATGCTGGACGGAATTCTGGAATCCGTCTTGGCCCAACTGGCTCGTCGATCGCCGCCAGACATTGGAGCAACGGCTCGAGCGTTTCTATCGCGACTATGTGCGTGTGGTTTATCATTACGATTGGGTGCGCCTCTTCGCCTTCTCGGGGATGAGCGGCCGCTCGTATCACGAGCGCTTCGTTGCGCGAGTCCACGAGCAAATCTATCCGCGCATTGCTGCCGAGCTGCGCCACGATCATGGCCTGCCGAGCCTTGAGGAGATGCCACTCACCCTCTTCGAGGTCGAGCTGATATGGGGGGTTCAGTCGACCGCCTTCTATTTGGGCCAAAGAAAATGGCTTTTTGGATTGTCGGTGCCGGTCGAGGTCGATGCCGTGGTTGAGGCCCGCTTGCGCGCCTTTCTCGCGACCGCGCCGCAGCAGATCGCCGCGCATCTTGCGCTGCAGCAGCCGCTGAAAATGGCGAGCGATTGATCGTGGCCGCCACGCTTCCGCCTTCGCTCGAAGGCTTGAAAGACCGTGCCCGCGCGCTCGTGCCGACGCTCCGTGCCCGCGCCACCGAGACCGACCTGTTGCGCCGCCTCCCCGACGAGACGATCGCCGAGCTCCATGCGAGCGGGATCTTTCGCATGCTGCAGCCGAAGCGCGTCGGCGGCAGCGAGCTGCCTTACCGCTCGCTCGTCGAGATCGGCGCCATTCTCGCCGAGGGCTGCGGCTCGACCTCGTGGGTCGCGACCAACCTCGCGAGCCATCATTGGATGCTGGCGATGTGGCCGAAGGAGGCCCAGGACGAGGTCTGGGGCGCATCGCCCGACGATCTCATCGGCTCGGCCCTCGTTTTTCCAAGCGGCAAGGCGGTGGCGGTCGATGGCGGTTATCGCCTGAGCGGGCGCTGGCCCTTCTCGAGCGGCGTCGATCCGTCGCGCTGGAACTTCGTGGGCGGCATCGTCCATGACGCGCGCGGCAAGCCGGTCGAGCAACGCATCTTCCTCGTGGCGGCGCGCGACTATCGCGTCATTGACACGTGGTTCGCGACCGGGCTACGCGGCACCGGCAGTAAGGATATCGAGATGGACGATGTGTTCGTGCCGACACATCGCGCCTTGCCGCTCGCGGCGCTTGCCGGCGGGACCGTGCCCGGCTCTGCCGTCAACCCCGCCCCGCTTTATCGACTTCCCGTTCTCGGCCTCTTCGCCTTCGTCGTCAGCGGCGTGTCGCTCGGCCTCGCCCGCGGCGCCATCGCCGACTACACACAGTCGATCAAGGCTCGGCAAGGCACCTATTCCGGCCGGCGCCTCGCCGAGCTGGCGAATTTGCAGCTGAAGGTCGGCGAGGCTTCGGCCCTTGCCGATACCGCCGAGGCGCTAATGCTCAAGGGCTGCGATGAGGCGCAAGCCTTGATCGAGAGCGGCGCGGCGCTCACCGTCGAGCAAAAGGCGCGCTGGCGCCGCGACGGCGCCTATGCCGCGAGCCTCTGCACCGAAGCAGTCAGCATGCTGTTCGCCGCGACGGGGGGTGGCGGCGTCTATCTCGACCAGCCGATTCAGCGCGCCTTCCGCGACGCGCAGGCGGCCAATGCACATTACGCGCTCTCCTGGGACGTCAACGGCACGCAATGGGGCCGCATCGCGCTCGGCCTACCGGCCGACCCGGTAAGTTTGTAGTGCCGTTCGAACGACCGGGTATGGGTAGCACAGGCGAGGCGCGAATCTCGAGCGCCGAGCCGTCGGGCAAAGCCAAAATTAATGCAGCCCGTCATCGACCTCGGCATCTTCGGGCTTAAGCTTCAAGCCCGAGGCATCGGCCTGCTGCAGCAACAGGGTCGCGAACTCGTCCTCGACATGGCCGCGGCCGATGAGGCTTTGCACGATCTCGCGGGTGAGCGCGGTCAGCGGCATGGCTACGCCTTCGCGATCCGCCGCATGAAGGCCGAGATCCAAATCCTTGCGCAAGAGCGGCGGCGTGAAGGTCGGGGCGAAATTGAGATTGACGAGGGCCGGTGACTTGTAACGCGTGAATACCGAACCCATCACGCTCTTGTTGATGAAATCGAGAAAGGCGTGGCGCGGCACGCCGCCTTTCTCGGCGAGCACCGTCACCTCGACAAGCGATTGTATGACCGTGCCCAGGAACACGTTGTGGCAGATTTTGACGAGACGCGCGACCTCGCCCTCGCCGACATAGCTCGAGCCTTTGCCGAGCGCATCGAGATAGGGCAAGGCGGTATCATAAGCCGCGCGCGGTCCGGAAACGACAAAGGTCAGCTTCCCCGCCTTTACCACCTTGGCATTGCCGCTGACGGGCGCCGCGAGCATCTCGACGCCTTGTTTCGCCGCCGCGGCGCGCACTTCGGCCGAGGCCTCTTCGGAGACGGTCGAGCTGTCGATCAGGATCTTCGGGCGATGGCCCGCGGCGGTCAGAACGCCTTTAACTCCAAGTGCCACCTGCTTCAGATCATCCGATGCCGCGACGGTGACGAAGACGATGTCGCGGCCGGCAAGATCGGCGGGGCTGTCGACGATGCTGCAGCCGCTTTTTTGAAGCGGCTCGGCTTTGGCGCGCGTGCGATTCCATACCGCGACATCGGCGCCCGCTTTGGCGAGGCGCTCGGCCATCGCGAAGCCCATGCGTCCGCCGGCGCCGATCCAACCGAGCTTGTGCTGCTTCAGATCCGATGCCATGCTCGTTCCTCCCGCCATTCATTGAAGGCGAAAGCTCTAGCCTGATGGATACAGCCCTTCAACCCCTTTACCCGCCCGAGATCCCACCCCATCTGCGCCCGATCATGGAAGCGCCTTATCCGCGCTTCTCCGCTGCCGAGATGGAGCGGCGCCGGAAAATGATCACAATGCTCATGGAAGAAGCAGGCGTCGATCATTTGCTGCTCTATGGCGCCAATCGCATCGGCAATGCCGTTCCCTATCTGACGCATTGGCCGGTCACGACCGAGGCCGCCTGCATCCTAACGCCCGGCGAGCGCGACAAGCTCTTCATCCAGTATCACAATCATGTCGCCCTCGCGCGCCAGATCGCCAGCGAGGCGGATGTCGAATGGGGCGGCGATTTCGGTATCGCTACCGCGATCGCGGAGCTCGAGCGGCGCAGCGCAAAGAAGGATCGTGTCGGCCTCATCGGCCCGCTCGGCTATCGCCTCTACGCGCAGCTGACAGAGCGTTTCGGCCGGATCGCCGATCTCGGCGCCTCCTATATGCAAAAGCGCCTCATCAAATCGGCCGAGGAGATCGAGTGGTACCGCCTCGGCGCGCTCTTATCCGATCGTGGACTCGCGGGACTGCGCGGCGCGATTCGTCCTGGCACAACCGAGCGCGAGCTGGGCGCCGCGATCGAGGCCGCCTATCTCCCTTACGGCGCGGTCAATGTCATTCATTTCATCGGCGCGACGGCGATGGCCAATCCCGATTGCCGCGTCCCGCGGCAATTCCCCTCGACGCGCCGTCTCGAGAAGGGCGACGTCGTCTTTACCGAGATCAGCGCCGCCTTCTGGGACTATTCCGGCCAGGTGCTGCGCAGCTTCACGGTCGATGCCGAGCCGACGCCGCTCTATCGCGATCTTCACGCCATCGCCGATGCGACTTTCGACGCGATTGCTGCGCTGCTGCGCGAGGGCGCGACACCGGCGCAAGTGCTTGCCGCGACGAAAGTGATCGAGGAAGCAGGCTTCACCACCGATGATGACGTCATGCATGGCTATGGCGGCGGTTATCTGCCGCCGATCATCGGCTCGACGACGCGCTCATCGGGAAAACTACCCGATCTCACCTTCACGTCCGGCATGATGGTGGTGATCCAGCCCAATGTAACGACCCGCGACGGCAAGGCCGGCGTCCAAACCGGCGAATGCGTGTTGATCACCAAGACAGGGATCGAACGGCTGCATACGGCGCCGCGGGGATTCATTCGCGTCGCGTGACAAAGTCGGGCCAGCCTTCGGCAAAGGGCTCGCCGTCATAAAAGCGTCTTCTCCGCCATGATAAGCGGAACAAGCGATCGGATCTGCGCCGCGACAGGTCCGGTTCGCGCGCGGGTTCAGCATCAAGGGATGAGTCATGAGCTTCTCGGCGGCTTCCATCGCTCCGTCGATCAACGCCTATTTTCTGGCGCAAGTTGCGAAGACGAGCACGACGAGCGCAGCGAAAGAACAAGCCGCGAAAGTGGCGAAAGTCGTGGCGGATTTCATTCTGGGCGCGCAGAAGAGCGTCCATATCGCGATCTACGATTTCCGCCTCAATGGCGAGGCGGAAACGCTCGTCATCGATGCCCTTAACGATCGCGCCAATGCCGGGCTCACCGTGCAGATTGCCTATGACCATTCGAAATCGGGCACGACCGGCGAGTTCTTCGCCGCGCTCGGCAGCGATCCGGCGCCGACCGGAACGCATGACAAAATGACCGCGCTACACAAAAAGAACGCGAAAATTCAGGTGAAGGCGATCGTCGGACCGAAACTCGCGACGAGCATCGCCCTCGAGCCGATCGAGACCGGCGGCCATTTGATGCACAGCAAATTCATCCTGCGCGATGCCGGCACCCCGGACGCGGCCGTCCTCATGGGCTCGGCCAATTTCACCGATGACGCCTGGTCGCTGCAGGAGAACAATATTCTGACCTACAGCAATGCGGCGACGCTGTCCCGTTTCTACGAAAAGGATTTCGAGGAGTTGTGGAAGTCGGGAAAGATTTCCGGCACCGGCAAGAACGATACCGGCGATTCGCGGATCGGCGGCGTTCCGCTCCATGTCATGTTCTCGCCCGGCGCGGGCTCGAAGATCGAGCAGGAAATCGCAACCCGGATCGAGGGCGCCAAGCACCGGCTCGCGATCGCCTCGATGGTGATCTCATCCGACCATATCCTCTCCGCGCTCGGCGCCAGGATGGACAAGG
>CAYMNX010000222.1:0-6093 GCA_964391905.1 uncultured Rhizobiaceae bacterium | reverse complement strand
TTACGGTGCTGCAAGCCGCATCGCTCGTCGGGATTTACGGTCTGAGCCTCATCACCGTGCTGGCAGCCGCCCTGCCCGCGCGGCTCGGCGATTTCTCCGGCAATCGGTGGGCTGCGGTGGTCGCGGCGTTTCTGCTGATCGCTACCCCCGCGGCCTGGGGCGGCTACCGCCTTGCTGCGGGGCATGTGAGCGCCGTTCCCGGCGTCACGCTGCGTCTCGTTCAGCCCTCGATTCCGCAATCACTGAAAGGCGATCCGGCGCAGCTCCTTAACAATTTCCGCCGGCTCTTCGCGTTGAGCATCTCGGCGGGCGGCGACAAGGCGACCGCAATTTTGTGGCCGGAAGCGGCGGCGCCGCCTTTTCTCGAGCGCGACGGCGGCGCGCGCAACGCACTCGCCGAAGCGGCGCCGCTCGATGGCTATGTGATCACCGGTACAGTGCGAACCGATCCGGCTCCGCAACCGCCAATCCACATCTGGAACAGCCTCGTCGCCATCGATCACAACGGCGCGATCCGCGCGTCTTACGATAAGTCGCATCTCGTGCCGTTTGGCGATTATGTGCCGTTCCGCTCAATTCTACCGATACAAAAGATCACGCCAGGTACGATCGATTTCTCAACCGGGTCGGGGCCGCAGACAATCACGTTGCCGGGATTGCCGCCCTTCAGCCCGCTCATCTGTTACGAAGCGATCTTTCCCGGTGCGGTCGTCGATCCCCTCCATCGGCCGGCGTGGCTGTTCAACATCACCAACGATGCGTGGTACGGATTTACATCGGGGCCGTTCCAACACCTCGCGATCGCGCGCGTTCGCGCCGTCGAAGAAGGATTACCGCTGGTGCGCGTCGGGAATAATGGCATATCGGCGGTTTTCGATCCGTATGGTCGCGTGACGGGGCGACTCGATCTCGACGCTGTCGGCGTTCTCGACGAGGCATTACCTTCGTCGCTGCCGCCGACGATTTACAGTCAGCTTCGCGACGTTTCGTTTTTCGTCGCCCTGCTATTCATTATTGTGGGTGTCGCGTTAACTCGTATTACCTCGTCCTATCGATCCATAGGCCAATAAGATTTTACTCGTAAAATTTGAGCTTCTTTTCAAATATGCACGCGCGTCGCGCAGAAGTTGCGTTTTAGCTGGTTTGTTCGTTGCTCGCATGATAGTCAGCGCATACGATCACACGCTCATCGACTGGCGTCGTTGTCGTGTGCGCCAGTTCTCGTCTAAACAATCTTGGTACGATGATCAAAACAGGGCGCCGGCAAAAAGCAGACAAGCCCAATCCGATCGATGTCCACGTAGGCGCAAGAGTGCGCTTGCGGCGAACGCTACTCGGAATGAGCCAGGAAAAGCTGGGCGACGCGATCGGTCTTACTTTCCAGCAGGTGCAGAAATACGAACGCGGCGCAAATCGCATCGGCGCGAGCCGACTTTATGATCTCTCGCGCGTGCTCGATGTGCCGGTGTCGTATTTCTTCGAAGAGCTGGGTGAAGCCTTGCCGTCGAGCGGGATGAGCGAGCCAATCGGCGAGCCTTATCAGGCAAACCCCATGATGAAACGCGAGACGCTCGAACTCGTGCGCGCCTATCTGCGCATCACCGATCCGCAGATCAAACGCCGGCTCTTCGAGCTCGCAAAGGCTCTCGCCGCCTTCCCGATCGGAAAATCGACCGACGCTTGACGGACGGAGGCCGAGCTTGCACATCATCGGACGATGGTGTCGCTTTCGCCCATGCAGGATGGCAAGCAACGACGCCGCCTCTACGGCCGGCGTCGCGGCCGCGCCTTGCGCCCCGGCCAGAAAGCACTCGTCGAAACATTGCTTCCTTCGCTGCGCATCGCGCTCGACGTTGATGCGCCGGGCGCGCTCGATCCGATGCGACTCTTCACGCCGGCAACGCGCGAGGTCTGGCTCGAGGCGGGCTACGGAGCGGGCGAGCATCTCGCGTTCCAGGCCGAAGCGCATCCGCAATACGGGCTTATCGGCTGCGAAGTTTTCGAGCCCGGCATCGCGCGGCTACTCGGCGAGATCCGGGATCGCAATCTTGGCAATGTCCGGCTTTTCACCGATGACGCGCGGCTCCTGATCGCCACGCTGGCGCCACAGAGCCTCGGGCGTGCGTTCATCCTCTTTCCCGATCCATGGCCGAAAGAGCGCCACAAGAAACGCCGCATCGTCGCCGAGGAGACGCTCGACGATCTCGCGGCCGCGATGCGCGGCGGCGCCGAGCTCCGCATCGCAACCGACCATGCCGACTACGCGCAGTGGATCGAGGAGCGCCTCGGCGCTCATGCGGCGTTCGTGCCGGTCGCCATGTCGGTCCGTCCCGCCGATTGGCCGCCGACCCGCTATGAGAAAAAAGCCCTGGCGCAGGGCCGGACGGCGCGATTGTTTGCGTGGCGGCGCCGGCCGCGATGAGTTGCGGCGGCCTTGAAGGGCCTCGAAAAATTGCTATATTCGAAAAAAATAAGAGTCCATAGGCTCGGCATGTCCGAGCTGGTTGATCGGTGGGCCAAGCGGCCCACTTTTTGTTATTGGAGCCTAGCAAACCCTCTTGTTCGACGCAGGTCACATCGAAGCGATGATCGCGCCCTCGCTTGAGGCAATGGGTTACAGCGTCGTGCGCATCAGCTTCACGGGCGGACGGCGGCCGACGTTGCAGATCATGGCCGAGCGCCGCGATGACAAGGCGATGACGGTGGATGACTGCGCCACGGTCAGCCACACAGTCTCGGCCTTGCTCGACGTTGCCGATCCCATCGCGTCGGCCTATTTTCTCGAGATCAGCTCGCCGGGGATCGACCGGCCGTTGGTTCGCCGCGACGATTACGAACGCTTCGCCGGGTTCGAGGCCAAGATCGAGTTGCAAAAGCCGCTCGACGGGCGGCGCCGTTTCCGAGGCAGGCTCGCCGGGCTCGAGGATGACAACGTCAAGCTCATGATCGGTGCCGATACCAAATTATTGCCGCTTTCGGCCATCGCCCGCGCCAAGCTGGTTTTGACCGATGAGCTCATTGCCGCAACCGAACCGCATCATCGCAACTAGAGAGAATTATCCCATGGCGACCGCCACCTCATATCCACGACCCGAGCTGCTGCAAGTCGCCGACACCGTTGCCCGCGATAAAGGCATCGATCGCGACGAGGTGCTGCAGGCAATGGAGCAGGCGATTCAAAAGGCCGGACGGTCCAAATACGGGCTCGAATACGATATTCGCGCCGAGATCGACCGCAAGAACGGCGAGATCAAGCTGATGCGCTTCCGCGAAGTGGCGGATCCGGTCGAGAACGAAGCGACACAGATCACGCTCGCCGAGGCGAAGCACCTCAATCCCGAAGCCGAGATCGGCGATTTCCTCACCGATCCGTTGCCGCCGATCGATTTCGGCCGGATCGCGGCGCAAACCGCAAAGCAAGTTATTGTGCAACGGGTGCGCGATGCCGAGCGCCAGCGCCAATATAAGGAGTTCAAGGACCGCGTCGGCGAAATCGTCAACGGTCTCGTGAAACGCGTCGAGTTCGGCAATGTCGTCGTCGATCTGGGCCGCGCCGAGGCGATCCTGCGTCGCGACGAGCTGCAGCCGCGCGAAAGCTTCCGCCAGGGCGAGCGCGTGCGCGCTTATATTTACGATGTGCGCCAGGAGGTGCGCGGACCGCAGATCTTCCTCTCGCGCACCCATCCGCAATTCATGGCGAAGCTCTTCGCCCAGGAAGTGCCGGAAATCTATGACGGCATCATCGAGATCAAGGCGGTGGCCCGCGATCCCGGGAGCCGCGCCAAGATCGCCGTCATCTCGAATGACAGCGGCATCGATCCGGTCGGCGCGTGCGTTGGCATGCGCGGCAGTCGCGTCCAAGCCGTGGTCGCCGAGCTCCAGGGCGAGAAGATCGATATCATTCCGTGGTCGCGCGATCCGGCGACCTTCGTCGTCAATGCGCTGGCTCCGGCCGAGGTCGCCAAGGTCGTGATGGATGAAGAGCAGCGCCGTATCGAGGTCGTCGTGCCCGACGATCAACTATCGCTGGCGATCGGGCGGCGCGGTCAGAATGTGCGGCTCGCGTCCCAGCTCACCGGCTGGGACATCGACATCCTGACCGAGGCCGAGGAGAGCGAGCGTCGCCAGGAAGAATTCCGTACGCGCTCCAAGATGTTCATAGAGGCGCTTGATGTCGATGACGTCATTGCCCATCTGTTGGTCACCGAAGGCTTTACCTCGGTCGAGGAGGTTGCCTTCGTTCCGGTCCAAGAACTGGCGAGCGTCGAAGGCTTCGACGAAGACGTCGCGAGCGAATTGCAGCAACGCGCCCGCGTTTTCTTGCAAGAGCAGAACGAGCGCTTCGAGACGCGACGCAAGGAGCTGGGCGTGACCGACGAGGTCGCGGCGATCAACCGCATGACGCCGGCTCTTCTGGTCGCGATCGGCGAAAAAGGGGTGAAGACCCTCGACGATCTTGCCGACCTCGCCGCGGACGAGCTCATCGAGATGGCGGGTTCTACCGTGAAGCTTGAGGAGGGCGAGGCCAACGATATTATTATGGCGGCCCGCGCCCATTGGTTCGCCGACGAGCAACCGGCCGCCGGCGAGGCGCCGCAGGCAGGGTGAGCGCTTTTGACCGCGCCGGCACGCATCGCGGATCGAGAAAGCGACGGGCCGGATAACGGCCCGACGCGACGCTGCTTCGTCAACGGCGCGGTGCGGCCGATGGCGGAATTGTTACGCTTTGTCGTCGATCCCGAAGGCCGGATCGTGCCCGATGTCGCGCATCGCCTGCCGGGGCGGGGTTTGTGGTTGACGGCCCGGCGGGATATAGTGTCGCAGGCTGTGGCGAAGCGGCTTTTCGCGCGGGCAGCGAAAGCCCCCGTGACTGTCGAGGCCGGTCTCGAAGACCGCATCGAAGCCTTGCTCGCGCGGCGCTGCGCGGAGCTTCTCGGCTTGGCGCGCCGCGCCGGCTTGGTTGAAGCGGGCTTCGTGAAGGTGAGGGCGGCGCTGCTCAAGCGCGAAGCCGCGGTGCTGATTGCGGCCATCGACGGCGCGGAGGATGGGCGGGCAAAACTCGGGGCGCTGGCGTCGGGATTGGCCGTGGTTTCGTGCCTGAGCGCCGAGGAGTTGGGGGCTGCGTTGGGACGCGAGCAGGTGGTTCACGCAGCGCTGCGGCCGGGGCGATTGGCGGACTTATTTCTCGCAGAGGCTCGGCGGCTTCAGGGCTTCCGCGCCGGTGCAAAGGTGGATGTGAGTGAGCGATAACACAGATCAAGAGAAACGGCCTTTAAGTCTCGGTCGCTCGGGCGGCGGCAAGCTCGAGCTGCGCAAGCCGATCGAGACCGGCCAGGTGCGCCAGAGCTTCCCGCATGGTCGGACCAAGACCGTTCAGGTCGAAGTCCGCAAGAAACGCGCGGTCGGTCCGGGGGCAGAGAAGCCCGTCGAGGCGCCGACGCCGGTCGCGACCGCGGCTCCCGCCACCGCGAAGCCGACGGCTGCGCCCGTCCGGCGCACAGTGCTGCCGCAAGGCCTGACTGAGGAAGAGCGCGCCCACCGCGTGCGCGCGCTCAAAGGCGCCATTCGCGCCGATGAGGAATCGCGCCGCCAAGCGCTCGTCGATGCCGATCGCCGACGCGAGGAGGAGGCCCGCCGTGCGGAAGAGGAGGCGCGGCACAAGGCCGAGGAAGAAGCGCGGCGCAAGGCCGAGGAAGAGGCGCGGCACAAGGCCGAGGAAGAGGCGCGGCACAAGGCCGAGGAAGAGGCGCGGCGCAAGGCCGAGAAGGCCGAAGAGGATTCGCGCCGCGAAGTCGCCGAGCGCGCCGGCAAGGCGGCGGCGGCGAAGGTTGCGGCGCTCACGGCCGCCGGGAAGGTCAAGGCGGTCGAGGAGGAAATCGAGGACGAGCCGCCGGCGAAGCGCGGTGTCCGCAGTGGCGGTGCGGGCGCGAAACGCCCGGCGCCGGCGCCGCGGCGCGATGAGCACCGTCGCAGCGGCAAGCTCACCATCACCAAGGTGCTCAACGAGGACGAGGGCGAGCGCCAGCGCAGCCTCGCCTCGGTGCGGCGCCATCGCGAGCGCGAGAAGCAGCGCGCTCTGCAAATGCTGCAGGA
>CAYMNX010000221.1:0-14523 GCA_964391905.1 uncultured Rhizobiaceae bacterium | reverse complement strand
CAATTTCGATCACATAGGCCTTGCCGTCCTCGCCGAACACCATGTCACCTTTTGCCGGGCCCCAATCGATACCCAGGGCGCGAACCGCCTTCTCGAATTCGGCCGCGACGCTTTGCTGCGCGCAGGCCGGCAGAATGCTCGGAATATCGCCGCCATCCTCGACCAAATAAGGCACCGTTTCTTCGAGGCGTGCGTAGTTGCGGTCGGCGAAACCCGTCATGTGGAAAATACCATCGAGCATCAGCCCTTCGGTGCTGATCTGCTGGCCGGCAATGAATTGCTCGGCCTCGACCGCCCCGGAATAGGAAAACTGTCGCGCATAATCGAAGGCCCAGCGCGGATCGACGGCTTCGGTGACGCGCAACACGCCGCGCGCACCGGAATTGTCGACTGGCTTGATCACGACGGGATAGCCGACCTCGGCGATAAAGGCGGCGAATTCCGCCGCGTCCTTGAGCGCGCGATAGCGCGGAATATTGACGCCGTGCCGCGCCAGCGCTTCCTTCATCCGGAACTTGTTGATGCAGGTCTCGGCAACGTCGCGCGCGATATGCGGAACCTTAAGGAATTCCGCCGCGGCCGAGACGCAATGCGGAATATCGCTTGCAATCGTCATAACGCCGTCGATCTTGCCGGGGTATGCAGCGAGGAGCTCGAGGATGGCGGCAATATTGCGCGTGCTGACCGCGAAGAATTCGTCGGCGAGGGCGGCGCCGTCGGCTTTCGGATTCATGTCGAGCGCGACGGTCCGGATGCCTTTGCGCGCGGCGGTGGTGATGGCGACGACCTGTTCCTTGCCGGCGCCGAGAATGAGGAGCGTCTTCTGTCTCATATAATTCGCTCAGGAAAAGAGCATTCCCCCATTCACGTTGATGGTCTGGCCGGTGATGTAGCCGGCTTCCTCGGAGCAGAGGAACAAAACGGCCGCGGCAATCTCGCGTGGCGCGGCAATGCGACCGACCGGTATCTGCGCGGCCTTGGCCTGCCCCGCTTTCGAATTCAGCTCGTTGCTTGCCATGTCGGTGGCGACAAGGCCTGGAGAAACGGCATTGCTGGTGATCCCGTGAGGGGAGTAAAGCCGTGCGAGCGAATGCGTGAAGTTGATGAGGCCCGCTTTCGCCGCGGCATAATGCACCTGACGCATGCCGCCCCATTGGCCGCCGATCGAAACGATGTTGACGATCCGGCCCCAGCCTTGCTCGACCATCGGCGGCAATGTCTCCTGCGCGACGATGAAGGGGCCGCGCAGATTGGTCTCGAGCACGCGGTCCCAATCGGCGTCGGTGATCGTCTCGAAGGGCTTCTCGTCGGCGATCGCGGCGTTGTTCACCACGATATCGATGTGCCGCTCGAACCGTTTCTCGATCGCGGCGATCGCCTGCCTCACCGAATGCCGGTCGCGAATGTCGATCCGCACCGGAGAGGCTACCGCCTCATCCTTGGCCAAATCGATCGCTTTTGCTTCCTCATCGCGATAGCCGCAGGCAACGCAATAGCCTCGATCGAGCAGCGCGCGCGCAATCGCGTGGCCGATGCCGCGGCTTGCTCCCGTGACCAGCGCCAGGCGTGTTTCGGTCGACATCGTTTAGATGGAGGATTCGAACGACATGTCGTCGAGCGTGTGCCCGCCGAGCAGCATCGGGAGGAGATCCTCCTTGGGATCGATGCGGCAATTGATCAGCACCGGACCGCGCCGGTTGAGCGCGCGCGGGAGAAGCTTACGCGCGCTTGCCGGCGTTGCAATGGTGACGCTCGGAATGCCATAGGCTTTCGCGATGCGGGCGAAGTCGGGATTGTATTTCTCGCCCGTCGTCGGGTGCGATTGCCAATTCTGGCGCTGAAATTGCGCGACGATATTGAGCGCGTGGTTGTCGAGCACGATAATCTTGATGTCGAGTCGCAGCTCGACGATCGTCGCGAGCTCCTGCAGATTCATTTGCAAACTGCCATCGCCGACGAAGCAAATCACCTTTGCATCGGGGCGGGCTATCTTGGCGCCGATCGCGACCGGCAGGTCGAAGCCCATCGTGCCATGGCCCGAGGAGGTCAGCAGCTGGCGGCGCGGATGGTCGAATCTGAAATGGCGCGGGACCCAGCATTGGTGCTGGCCGACGCCGGTCGAGACAATGACATCGTCATCGCGGATGGCCCTGTCGGCGATCGCGATCACGTCTTGCGGCTTCAGCTGGCGGCCTCTTCTCTGCCAGTCGAGCGGAAACTGTGCTTGCCAGGCTTTGATGGTCTGGAGCCAGGCTTTGTTATGGCCGGTACCCGGCAGCGACGAGCGGCCGAGCAGCGCGTTGAGCTCGCCGAGCACCGCGCCGGCATCGCCGTGGATTGCGAGATCGAGCGGCACGCGGCTATGCGCGAGCTCGTTTCGGTCGAGATCGATGCGGGCGATCCGCGCTTGGGGCGCGGTCTTCTCGGCCAGAGAGCCGGTCTGACGGACGTGCAAGGTCGTGCCGATGCAGATGAGAAGGTCCGCGTTGTGGATGGCGAGATTGGCATATTGGCTGCCGGCATAGCCGCAAAGTCCGAGCGATAGCGGATCACGCGAAGGGTAGGCGCCAATGCCGGGAAGGCTCATCACGACCGGAATGCGTTAGCGCTTTGCCAGTGCGCGGATCTGGCTCTCGGCCCGGGCGGCCAAAACGCCGCCGCCCGCGAGGATCACGGGCCGCGTTGCTTCCTTGATCCAGCGCGCGAGGAGCGCGACGTGGCGCTTCACGACAAGCGGGACCTTATGGCTGCGCTTCTTCACCGGAAAGAAATCCTCGGCCGCACAAGCCGCGCGTTGCACATTCATCGGCAGGTCAATTACGACGGGGCCTTGCCGGCCGGTGCTCGCGAGAAAGAATGCGTGCGCCATTAGATCCGGCAGCGCGCGAACATCCTTCACCAGAAACGCGGCTTTGACGATTGGCCTGACGAGGTCGACGGTGTCGACCTCTTGGAAGCCGCGCTGCTTCACGGGCAAGTCGCCGCGCATATCGGCGGTGCCGACCTGGCCCGTCAAGACGACCATCGGTACGTTGTCGTAATAAGCATCGGCGATCGGCGTGACGGCGTTGGTCACGCCGGGACCCGATGTCACCATGAAGACCGAGGGATTGCCGGTGAGGCGTGCATAGGCGAGGGCGGCGTAGCCGGCGCCTTGCTCATTGCGGGGACAGACGATCTCGATATCGGTCTTCGTCTCGAGAGCATCGATGATCGGCGCGATGGTTCCGCCAGGAAACAAGAAGACGTGCTTCAATCCTTGCCGGACAAAGGACGCGACAATCTGCTCGGCACCCGAGATGGGCCGATCGCTTTTGAAAAAGGGAAGGGAAGCGATCGGCTCCAAAACATAGGCGCCTGATTTTTCCATTGAAACGTCTCCATGAGCCACCCGCGCCTTGCGCACGAGCCAAAGGCCGGTCGATATCGAAGCATGCGACAGGACCGATAAAGTTACCGAGAGCTTGGAGAAAGACGGTTAATTTCCGATGAAGAGTGCCGGCGCGAGGCGTTGCGCCCGGCGAGCCAAAGATGATTCGGCACAAGGCTTTTTTAACCTTAACGCGGCATAATGAGACTACTCAGCCGGCGTTATCGCATCGCGTGCGGCAGGATTTGCCGAGCGCGGCAGATTTTGCCGGGCGAAACTTGCCGCCTTGCTGTTATGGTAAAGTAAGCGCCGCGCCGCGCGATCGCTTCGGCAAATCCTTCAGCCGATATTTCCGACAATTTTCGGCACTTCTTAATCGAGATAACCGGCACGTCTGTTGCTTTTAGAGGGCATGGACCGCGAAGCGGTTCGATCACTGACTCTAGAAGGAAGTTACAGACATGTCTGATCCAGTTATTCTCGGCGCGGCAACGCAGCAGAACTTGCTGTCGTTGCAGAACATCAATCAACAGTTGTCTACCACGCAGAATCACCTCGCCACCGGCCTCAAGGTCGCGAGCGCGGTCGACGATGCGGTGAAGTTCTTCCAGGCGCAGTCGCTCACCAACCGCGCGAACGACCTCACCACTCGGAAGGACACGATCGACCAGGGCGTCTCCTCCCTCACCACCGGCACCCAGGGCATCCAAAGCGCCATCGCCGTCCTTCAGCAGATGCAACGAATCTTGCAGTCGGCGAAGACGCAGACGGCGTCGCAGCGCGCTTCGGCGGCCACCCAGTTCAACACGCTGGCCGTTCAGCTGAACCAGCTGCTCAACGACTCGAGCTACCAGGGCTTGAACCTCGTCAACTCGACCTCGACGAGCCTCACTCTGCAGTTCTCGGATGCGAGCACCTCGAAGCTCAAGATCAGCGGTCAGAACCTGCTGTTCAGCGCGTTGCTGACCACGGTTAAGAATCAGGCCTATAACGGCGGCACCAGCGTCGGTTCGGGCCATAGCAAGGGCTCGACGGTCAGTAACTATCAGTTTGCTGCCTACACCGGCACGCAGTTCAGCAAGGGTTCGGGCCACAGCGCGGGTTCGGGCTTCAGCGCGCACATCGTCGATACCAACGTTCACGTCAAGGCGAGCGTCGGTGCGACGGCTTATGCGGGGGTCAAGTTCTCGCAGGCGGTGTCGACCGGCAAGACCTCGGCCTTCGACACGGTGTACAACGCCCTGAATGCCGCGATCTCGGTGGCTCAGGCCGCGGCGCAATCCCTCGGCGCCAACGTCTCGCTGCTGCAGACCCGCTTGAGCTTCACCGCAAGCTACATCACGACGCTCAGCGGCGGTTCGTCGAAGCTCACGGTCGCCGACGTGAACCAAGAGAGCACGAACCTCGTCACCTTGCAGACGAGACAGTCTCTCGCCATTCAGTCGCTGTCGATCGCGACCTCGTCGGAGCAGGCGGTTCTCCGTCTCTTCCACTAAGTCGCTTCGTAATATCACGCAGACGCGTAACGGCGCGGCGGGCACCCTTCAGGGTCGCCCGCCGTCGCTCTTTTAAGAGGATGGTAAGCAATCGCGCTTAAAATTTTAGCCATCTTTTCGTTGCGGGAGCCGTAGAATGCCGCTCACCATCAATCTGAAGCCGCATGAGCGGCTCATCATCAACGGCGTTGTCATCGAGAATTCGGGACCGGCCGCCAAGATCCTCGTTCATAACAACGCCGCGCTAATGCGCGAGAAAGACATCATGACCGACGAGCAGGCGGCGACGCCCGCGCGTCGCATCTATTTTACCATTCAGTGCCAGTACCTGTTCCCGGGCAAAAGCGACGTTTTTTTACCTATAATTGAGAAGTTTCTCCGAGAATTTGAGGAAGCGGCGCCGAGCACGGCGGCACTGATCGCGGAGATGCGCCAATTCGTCTCCGAAGCTCAGTACTACCGCGCTCTCAAATCGGCAAAGCAACTCATGACAAGAGAGCAGGAGATCCTGAATGACGTCCCCCGCGAAGGCCTATCAGAGAACACCGGAACCCGGTAATCCCGCGCGCAGCGAGGCGTGGGCGCTTCTCGAAGCCGCGCGTCGTCTCAATCAGACAAAGGACGGGCCGATGGACGATTTCCGCGCCGCCTTGCGCGCGAATTGGCGGCTTTGGACGATCTTTCAGGCGAGCCTTGTTGAACCCGATTGCACCTTGCCTGACGAAGTGCGCGGCAATCTCCTCGGTCTCGCCAATTTTATCGACAAGACGACAGTCGAGCTCCTGGCCGAGCGCGATACGAAGAAGATCGACGCCTTGCTGAACATCAATCGGCAAATCAGCGAGGGCTTGATGGAAGGGGCGCGTGCCAGCGCCGCGCGCGCTGCGGTCGCGACCGCGGCTCCGCAAACGACCGCAAAACCGGCGGCGCCGTTGTCGGTACGCCAATCCGCTTGAAGGAGTTGTGACGAATGGCGTTCACGGCCGAGTCCGACCTTGGAACGCTCGGAGAGCAAGTGCTTGAGGCGAATCGATTGTTCCACGCGGGTGACAGCGCAGCCGCCCTGAAGATTCTCGAGACCTTTACATCAGACGATACGGTTTACCTGCCGGGCCGGTTTTTGCTTGCCATGATCGCATGGCACATGGGGCAGCTCGATTGGTCGCTTCAGCTCCTGCAGCAATGTCACGATGCGGATCCGATGGAAGGCACCGTCGCCGAGGCATTGGCTTCGCTCTATGCGCAAGTCGGCAATCTTCGCGAGAGCCTCTACATGGGCAAGCTCGCGACCGCGCTTGGCGGGGTCGGTGCCCTGGCTGAATTTATCGCGCCCGGTTTCCCAAATTTCGACGCCGTTTTCTACAACATCAAGGAGCAGCCGCTTCTTCGCCAATCAAAGGCGAGTCTCGCGCATGACAAGCTCGACGAGGCGATCGAGAAGTTGCGACAACATTGCGCGCTCAATCCCCAAGATGGCGATGCCCACGCGCTCCTTGCAGAGCTGTCGCTCAATTCCGGCAAAGCCAGCATGGCCGTTGCAGCGCTACGCCCGATCCTCGAAAGCGGCGCGAAGTATCCTGCCACCTGCGCCAGCCTTTACGCGCGCGCGCTGACGGCGGTCGGCGCCTTTACGGAAGCCGATCACTGGCACGCAAGAGCCGCGGAACTCGAGCCCGAAAACGCCGAGATTGCCGGCGCCCGAATCGCCGACAATCTTTGGACTTCCGATGATCCGGGAAAAATGGCTGCGGCCGCGACGGATTGGGCTTGCCATTTCTGTGCGCCCGCCAAGCCGCGGCAATGGCGGCGTCCCGACGGAAAGCTCGTTATCGGCTATATCGTTTCCGGCTGCGATCACGATGATATCGACGCGATTGCGGCGGTTGCGCGTGCGCATGATCGCGGCCGCGTCACGGTGATCGGCTACGGAACCGGCCCCCAAGGTTGGACGAGCAATGTCGCCTTCCAGGGCGCCTTTGACACCTGGCAAGACATTCGCGCTCTCGATCCCGCGACGCTTGCGCGCTTCTTCCTCCGCGGCGGCCTTCATGTCGCGATCGACACGGTCGGATTCGCGGCACCGGGCAACCTCTTGTCTCTCGCGCGTTTGGATACGGCGATCCGGGTTTCTTGGCTCGGCAATTCGGCGGGTCTGCGGGCACCCATCTACGACGCGCATATCGTCGCAGGCGGAAGCGGGCGCGAGACCGATTGGAGCATTCTCGGCGGCTACCCGGTTATTCAACCTCATCAAGGCAAGACTGCTCGGGCGGCTGACGCTGGCGTCGTCTTCGGCAGCGATGTGAAGATGCCGCAACTCGACGACGATACTGTTAAGCTGTGGTCGACGCTGTTGCGCGCGCAACCCGATGCAAAGCTCTTGCTGCGCGCCCATGACATGGCAGCGGGCGAAAATATCGATCGGCTCGTGACCCATTTCGGCCGCGAGCTGGCGGCAAGAATCGACATCGTCGACGCGAAGACGTCGGAGGCATTCTACAGCTCGGTCGATGTCGCGCTCGCGCCGCTGCGCGGCGTCTCGGCGCGCATGACGGCCCAAGCGCTCGCCTGCGGCGTGCCGCCTGTGGCACCGGCGGGCGAGGGCGCGGCACAGCCTTATGGCGCGTTCCTACGTGCATGCGGTCTTGGCCCGATGCTCGTCGCAGCCGACGATCGCGACTATGTGAGCATCGCGCTGGCGCTCGCAACCTCGGAGGAGGCGCGCGCGAAAGCGATCGCCGCCATGGCAGAAGTGTCGGAATTCGCCACGGATGGCGCCCGCCGCTTTGCCGCCGAAATCGAGAATCATGCGCTCGAAGCGCTCGAACGATGTGGGAGTCCCAATGAGCGCTGAGGCTTTTGCTGCGCGGTCGCGTGCGGCCTTCTCTGAGTATTTTCCCGTTCTCGCTGAGCGGCTTGCCGACAGCGCGGTTCAATCCTCCGTTGTTATGGAAAACGGCAACCCAATAGACATACGGATCGATGGGCAATTGATATATGGCGGCGACGCCAAACGCTTTACCGCCAATCAAGTATCGGCGTATTTGCAAAAGCCATTGCGTTTTACCGTACAGCGTCTCGATCTCAGCGGGGTCATGACCGCCGTTGGTGCCAGGCTCGTTAAGACGATCGAGAACGGCCTGCGCGACGACGCCTTTGGCAAATGCACGGTCAAGCCGGAGAACAATCCCACGTTTCTTATCATCTTCGGCCTGGGGCTAGGCCATCACGTGAAAGAGCTAGTGCGGGAAACGAAAGCGCGCTGGCTGATCATCGTCGAGCCGCTGCTCGATTTCTTCCAATCTTCTTTCCACGTCGTCGATTGGACCGAGCTCATCGAAGAGTTCAAAGGCCGCGGCGGCAGCGTCCATATTATTCCCGAGCTGGATCCCGCGCGAATCGTGGGCGCCATCAGCCATGTCGTCATGTCCAAGGGCATTCCCTATGCGGACGGCAGCTGGGTGTTCACGCACTACCCTTTCTGGGCCTTCACAGAGGCGCGCAATCGACTCCACGAGGCGATGGAATTCGCCTTCATCAACCGCGGCTTCTATGAGGACGAGCTGGTGATGATGCGGAATGCGGTGGAGAATTACGCCACGCACGACTGTTGGTTGCTCGAAGATCGGCCTCACCTCCGTCGTCCGGAAATCGCTGTGGTCACGGGCGCAGGTCCATCGCTTGACGATGGGATCGAGACGCTCCACCGCATTCGCGACAAGGTCGTGTTGTTCTCGGCTGGTACATCCCTGCGCGCATTGCTTCGTCATGGTCTCGTTCCGGATTTTCATTGCGAGCTCGAGAATGTGCCGGCGGTGCACCAGGTTATAATGGAAACAGCGAAAATCGGCGATCTCTCGCAGATCAGGCTGCTTGCCGCTGCCACGATCGATCCGCGCGTACCGTCGCTCTTCCGCGACGTAATATTCTATTTTCGCGACTCGGTCAGCTCGACGGAAATTCTGAAGGGAAAGCATCGCGAGATTTACGGCACATCGCCGACTTGCGTGAACCTGGCGCTGACCGCCGCTGCCGTCCTTGGCTTTACCGATTTTGCCTTGTTCGGGACAGATTGCGGAACGCGGACCGGAAGCTCCCGTCATGCCAAAGGCACCGTCTATGACGAAGTTGGCGTCTTCAAGGCGGGCAATGAATCACAAAGTCCGGCCATGCAGGTCGAGGGAAATTTCGGCGGAGTCGTCAATACCGAGATCGTCTACGATTCTTGTCGTTTGATGTTGGCTCAGACCATTGGCCATTACGGCCTCAATGTCGTCAATTGCAGCGATGGCGCGCTCATCCCCGGCGCGCATCCGCGTGTGCCGGAAGCCCTAAACGTTCCCGATCAGGTCATCGACCGCGGCGCCTTGAAAGCGGCGCTGGAGCGGGGGATGCGACGCTATGCCGCCGGCCAAATCCTCGAGGAGGCGGACATGGCGCTCATTAGGCGCCAAACCAAGCAGATGTTCACCGATCTCGACGATTTGCTTGTCGCATTGGGTGAGGGCGAAGCCGATTTCGCTGTCGTTTATGATCGCGTGATGGCCTTCGTTCGTGAGGCGAAGGATCGATACGGCCGAACCGAATCGATCATCTCCGGCTCGCTTCAGGCCTTGCCGCGAATTGCAATGTTCTATGGTTTTCGCGTCGCTGAAGAGGAAGGCCGCCAGCGACTTTTCGCCCTCTTTATTGATGAATTCCGAGCGATCATCGCGGATATGGCTGCGAACATTTATGGGCTTTTCGATCGCCTCGAAAAGCTGATGCCGTTATCGGTCGGAGCAGTAATCGCAAATACTGCGTCATAGGCTATCCGCCATCTCGAAAGGTCACTCCCTTGGGCAATCTGTCTAGGTCTCGATCGCCAAGTTCAGCGATTCGTTTCTCGATGTTGCTGGATGAAAAGACCACACACTGTAGTGCACTCGCTCAGGCGGAGTCGGGGCGGCTCGCGATCCGGACCGCACGCAGGGCGCGGTAAGAAAGCGCCAAAATGAATCCGCCTTTCATCATCTTGCAGGGAAGCTCACGGAGCTGGGCAGGCGGGCGCGACTATTGCGTGTCTGACCTTGAAGGCAAGCCAGTGGTCGGGCACACCTTGAAAAGAATAAGTGAGAATTTTCCCGAGAGCCGCATCACGATCGCCGCGCCTGCCTTCGATCACGGTGGACTATTCGACCGGATCGTGGCCGAGTCCAATGACCCTCGCCTCAACGTTTTCTATGGCTATGATGGATCGCCGCTGAAGCGGATGATCGCTGCGTGCGGCGCTTTGGATGACGATGGCATCGTGCTGAAAGTCGATGCTTTGCATTTTGTCTTCGATGCCGAATTGTCGAAGGACATGCTCGTGCAAGCCAGCGAAGGCAAACTTGATTGCGTTAAGCCCAAAGATGATTTTCCGGCTCAGCTATCTTCCGAAGTCTATCGCTTTGGCGCGTTGAGAGAGATTGCAGCGCAAATTACCGACGAGGAACGCAATTTCGAGATTCATCCGAAGTTCTATTTCTTTAAAGAGAGGAAATACAAAAGCCAATACGCACGGATGAAGCCGACCTACCGCGAGGATTTCCTGCAATTTTGTCGAGAGAAATATTCAAGCATCTACGCCGAGCGGTACGAAGTGACCAAATTGGCGCTTCCGCTTGGCGACATGATCACCTTTCATTACAGACATGCGACCAAATTCCTTGAAAGGAATATGAAAATTCTCGATATCGCCTGCGGCAATGGCTTCGGATCAAAGCTCGTATCGCCTTTCGTGTCGCAGGTTGTGGGTGCTGATCTGAATCCCGAGATCGTCATAACAGCTCAATCCGTGAATCCCGGTGAGAATATCTCCTATGTCGTCGACGATATTACGTCGATGCGCTTCGCACCAGAGACTTTCGATGCGGTATTGACCTTCGAAACCTTCGAGCATGTCGATACCACGCGAATGATGACGGAGATCCGTCGTGTTCTGAAAACGGGCGGCCTCCTGATCATGAGCACGCCGCAAAGCTGCCTCGGAAAGATTCCGATTTGTTCCCAGCATCTCAGGGAATATAGCCTCGAGGAGTTGATCGCCTCGGTGAGCTGCTTCTTTCAAATCGAGCATGTGGACGGCATAAAGGCCGGCACGATTTGCTTCGACGGCGATCCGATCGGCTCCAATACATTTTTGGTCGCGCGAAAGTCGGAATTGCACAACACTGATGGCAGCGCATAAGCTAGGCCATCGGATTAGAAAGCGTAGCTCGTTTTCGCACGACTCCTCATATGGGAGTTGTGCGAGCAAGCAGAGTGTCTCTGCTCCGTTTGACGGCGAGCTTCACGTCGCACTCGCATTTTGGGCCTGAAGAGGCCACAGAGGCGACTGGCAACTAGACCGGTTCAGGAACCGGCGTGGTGCGACCAATCTTTACCAGTGGTGTGAAGACGCGCTCGCCCGCGGCCCATCTCACCACCGTGCTCGGGTCGCGGAGAATCGCGGCAAGCGTCTGCAGAAGGTCGACATCGTCATATTGGAGGCCGAGGTCCTTGCAAATCCCTCGCATGGCATCTTTATCGCCCAAAGCGAAAAATTGGGGACCGCAATATATTTGAAGACGCGTAGCTTTTCCCTCGAACACGTCGTAGCAAGCCTTGGCGCAAGGAGAAAGCGTGGCGCGACAGAGGAGGGGCCGGTTTTCGTAGACGGAGCATTTGTCGTCGACAAGTAAAGGGCAGGGAAGCCGCGTGCGCACCCGCGCCTCCTGGTCGAGCCCCCGCACCGCGTCGGACGTTTCCAAGATGGCCTCGCGCCGAGGATCGGCCGGGTCGGCGACTTGAAGCGAGACCAGAATGGCTTCGGGTATCGACACCTCGACATTCTGATGGCAGCAGGCACTGCATCCTGGACCACATTCAGGCTTCAACCCGAGCTGCGGATTGAGCGCGAGTATCTCCTCGGTGCGCGGGATCACGAGTACCTTGAGCAAGGTAAGAACGACGCGGAGCGTCCCGTCCCGGTCCTTTGCGATCTCGCGCCGCGCGTGTCGCAGTCCTTCGCCGCGCGTGATGCTCGCATGCTGGAGTACTTCGCGCTGCAAATCAGGATCGACCGGCAGCGGCATCGCCACTGGCACGCCGACACCGATATCCTTCATGGATCGTTTGCGAACTTCCCTCATGCCCCAACCTCCTGTCACTCGGCGGTTAAGGCTATCGTCTCGTGGCTAAGGAAGCATTAACCACGATGGGCGGCATCACACCAGGAGCGAAAGGATCGCGGAGCTCACTTGGCCGGGCGTAATCGAATCCGCTGTCGCACCGACGGCATCGGACAAAACGCCGAACGGCGAACTCGGCGGATCGGATACCGTGGCCATTTTTGCAAGCGCGCTGCTCAGTTGGGTGGTGTTGCCGAGCGCCAGCTGGATCAAATGCTCCTGATTCTGGGCGAGCTGGGTCAGCTGCGCCGTTTGCGTCGCAACGGCGGTATCGCTCGCGGTCTTCGTCTGCTGCGCCGTCTTGGTCATTGAATCGAGCTGCGAGGAGAGTGCGGTCGAAAGGCTGCCGGCGACGAGCTGGTTATTGGTCGTGATCGACAGGCTCTGGTTGACGAGTGCTTGCGCTGCATTGATGGCCGCATTGGCGGCGTCCCGACCTGCCGATGTCGATAGATCATAGGAGGCGCTGCCTTGAATGCCGATCCCGTTCGTCTTAAGCGACAGAATTTGGTCGGGCTGAAAGGTCGAGGTCGACGAGACCACGACAAGATTGCCGATATCCGTATTGATCACCGACAAGGCCTGGTCAAAATTCGCGGAATCGCCATTCGCCGCGGCGGTGTGCAAAGCATCGAGCTCTTTATTGATGTCGGTCAGAATATTTCCGTTGGTACCGAATTGCTGCGAGAGGTTCGTCAACGTCTTCAACTGATTGTTGACCTGCGTGAGCTGTCCTTGCAGCACCTTCAGCAGCGTGTTGTCTGCTTGATTCGGCAAGGCCGCGATCTTTTGCTGCAATTGCCGCTCGATTTGAGATGTCGCTTGGTCAGCCTCGACCTGGGTCGTAAGCTGAGTCGCGTTCTGCGACGCCTCGGCGAGATAGGTCAAGATCGTGGTCGGCGTCGAAATCGAGGAAACCGTCGTCACGGCGAAATCCTTGCTATGATACCGGCGAGGCGCAATGCAAAAGATGCGGACGCGCCTTTAGCATTGTGGGAAATCGTAAAGACCCGCTTAAGATTAACCATCCCGGCAACCAAGCGAGCCATGGCCCCTCATCGTGTCCGACGTTGCGCCCGGGAATTCGCGACGCCGAGAATCGAGACCAGCGCATCGACGACGCGATCGACATCGTCCGTCGACATGCCGACGAAAAGCGGCAGCGACAGGGTGCGGCGGTAATAGCTTTCGCCGCCGGGAAGCGTCGCCGCGCCATAGCGCGCCCGGTAATAGGGCTGACGGTGAACCGGAATATAGTGAACCTGGCTGCGGATGCCGCGCTCCTCGAGCGCGCGCGCGAGCTGTCCACGGCTCGTGCCCGCGGCGTCGAAATCGACGAGCACGCTATAGAGGTGCCAGGCAGGCCGGCACCAAGGCGAGCGCGCGATCGGCCGCACCAGCGGCGCGAGATCGCGCAACCTTTCATCATAATGGGCGGCAAGCGCGCGTCGCGTCGCCACGAAACGGCCGAGCTTTTTCAGCTGGCTCAATCCAAGCGCGCAATTGACGTCGCTCAGGCGATAGTTGAAGCCAAGCTCGATCATCTCGTAATACCACGGATTGACCTTCGCGTGATCGAATCCCGCCTCGGTATCGATAAAGGCCGCCGGCTCGCGATGAATGCCATGGCCGCGGAAGAGCGCGAGACGTTCGGCGAGATCGGCGCGTTGCGTCAGCACGGCGCCGCCTTCGCCCGAGGCGATCGTCTTGACCGGATGAAACGAGAAGACCGTCATATCGCTGTCGAGGGCCGCGCCGATCGGGTGGAAGCTGCCGTCATGGCGCTGATAGTCCGCGCCGATCGCATGACAGGCGTCTTCGACGATCGCCATGTTCTCGCGCCGCGCAAGCGCCGCGATGCTTTCCAGATCGTGACATTGGCCCGCGAGATGGACGGGAAAAACCGCGCTCGGGCGCCGGCCCGCGTCCGAAGCGCGCTTCAGTGCCGCGGCGAGATGATCGGGGCCCATCAGCCCGCTCTCCGGATCGACATCGGCGAAGATGACTTCGGCGCCGACGAAGCGCGCTGCATTGGCGGTCGCGGCGAAGGTGATTGTCGGCACGATGACCGTGTGAGCGGGACCGAGCCCCAAGGCGAGGCAGGCAAGATGCAGCGCCGCGGTGCCGTTGGCGCAGCTGACCGCATGCGCTGCCTTAGTGGTTTCGGCGAGCGCCGTCTCGAAGGCGCGGGTCGCGGGGCCGGTCGTCAGCCAATCGCTGCGCAGCACCGCGGCGACCGCGGCGATATCCTCTTCGTCGATCGCCTGACGTCCATAGGGCAATGAAGGGCCGACAGCCGCCATTAGATGGTTTCCGCGATCAGCTTTTGAAGCCGCTCGGCATCGAGCCAGTCGGTGTTCGTATCGCTCGCAAAGCGGAAGCCGTCGTGAACCGGCTTGGCGCCGGCGGCGGTATAGGGGCCGCGCTGCCACCAGGTGAAGGCGGGCTCGATGACGTAGCGATC
>CAYMNX010000220.1:0-2362 GCA_964391905.1 uncultured Rhizobiaceae bacterium | reverse complement strand
AAATAGCCCATCTTCACGCTGCTGCCGAGATTCACGGTGCCCTGGTCGGGCCCCGTCGCGCCGGCCACCAGCTTCAGAAGCGTGGATTTGCCCGCGCCGTTGGCGCCCAGCACGCACCAGCGTTCCTTGCGGCGGACCTGGAAATCCAGCCCCGCATAGATCGTCTGGCTGCCATAGGCCTTGTGGACATTCTTGAAGCCGGCCACGTCGTCGCCCGAGCGCGGCGGGGTACGGAATTCGAACTGGACGGTCTGGCGACGCCGCGGCGGTTCCACCCGTTCGATCTTGTCGAGCTTCTTCACCCGGCTCTGGACCTGCGCGGCGTGCGAGGCACGTGCCTTGAAGCGCTCGATGAAGGCGATCTCTTTGGCGAGCATCGCCTGCTGGCGGTCGAATTGCGCTTGGCGCTGCTTCTCGCTCAGCGCACGCTGCTGCTCGTAGAAATCGTAATTGCCCGAATAGGTCGTGAGCGAGCCACCGTCGATCTCCACAATCTTGCCGACGATGCGGTTCATGAATTCGCGATCATGCGACGTCATCAGCAACGCGCCGTCATAGCTCTTGAGGAAGTCCTCGAGCCAGATGAGGCTCTCGAGGTCGAGATGGTTGCTCGGCTCGTCCAGCAACATGCCATCGGGCCGCATCAGCAGGATGCGCGCGAGCGCCACGCGCATCTTCCAGCCGCCGGAGAGGAGGCCGACATCGCCGTCCATTCGTTCCTCGGTGAAGCTTAAGCCCGCGAGCACCTCGCGCGCACGCGCCTCCAGCGCATAGCCATCCAGTTCCTGGAAGCGCCCCTGCACCTCGCCATAGCGCTCGATGATGGCGTCCATGTCGCCGGCCTTATCCGGATCGACCATCGCGGCCTCGAGCTCCGCCATTTCAGTGGCCAGCGCGCTCACCGGCCCAACGCCATCCATCACCGCGCTGACCGCGCTCTCGCCCGACATTTCGCCGACATCCTGGCCGAAATAGCCGATCGTCATGCCGGTATCGATCGACACCTGGCCATCGTCGGGCCGATCCTCGCCGGCGATCATCCGAAAAAGTGTCGTCTTGCCGGCACCATTGGGCCCGACCAGTCCCACCTTCTCCCCCTTCTGGATGCTCATCGACGCGTCGATGAACAAGATCTGGTGGCCGTGCTGCTTGCTGATGTTATCGAGACGAATCATGAGGTCCATGATGGCTGGAAGAGGCTGAAGCGTCCGGCCTTATAGCCGGGGAGACGCTCCGCTTCCGCAGGTTTCATCATGTGCGCCGATTTGCCGCCGAAAGCCAAACTGAACCTGAGGTGATTCGGAGGCCGAGGCTATGTCTCGCGAACGCCGGCCTTGCGTAAGGCCTCCACAAGCCGTTGCTTGTCTTTCTGTCGTCGGAAAGGATAGTGCTCACATATCTTGCGAATGCTCACATTTGGATCGACCTGCTCATAGGACTGCAGGGCGGCCTTTGCTTCGGCCGTGTGCCCTTGCATAGCGTTGGAGGCAATCGCTACGCGCAGCGCGGGCATCCAGTTCGGTTTCGTCCTCAGAGCCATAGCTGCCCATTCCGCCGCCTTTTGATCTCGCCCGGCGACGAAATGTGCAAATGCCATGGCGCTCTGCGTGAGGAACACGCGCGTATCGAGGGGGTCGAGCCGCATCGCTTTGTTGAGGCTTTCGATCGCGCCATCGGAATCGCCAGCGTAGCCGCGAACCCAGCCACTTCGCTGCCAGGCGACAGCCAGATTCACGTCCAGCTCGAGCGCGCGATTGATCAGCAGCAGTGCACGGTCTACTTCCTTGAAGAAGAAGGCGCGGACATGCCCTGCCCAGCACAGCGCGACGGCATCGTCCTTTCCTATTTCTACTGCGCGTTCTGTCAGCCGCGCTATTTCTGCCTCATCAAACTCAGATTGCCACCCGCCTGCTTTGGCGAACTGATAGCACGAGGCAGCCAAACCATAGGGGGTAGCAAATTCAGGGTCTTTGTCGATGGCCGCATAGAAAAGCTCTAATGCTTTCGCATTGTCGGCCCTCGACCATCGATTCCAGCTGGCAAGTCCGCGAAGGTAAAAATCGTAAGCCGCAGGATTGCTGGTCGGCTCCCGTTTCGCGCGCTCGATTTCGGCTTTTTCGAGTTGAGGCGCTATCGCTCCGACGGCTCTCATAACGAGGTGATCTTGAAGATCGAAGATATCGACCAGGTCACCGTCAAAGCGGTCTGCCCATAAATGGTGGCCCGACTCGGCCTCGATCAACTGCCCGGTCACACGGACACGGTTGCCCGACTTGCGTACGCTGCCCTCCAGTACGTAACGGACGCCGAGCTCGCGGGCGACCTGCTTGGTATCGACCGGTTTTCCCTTGTAGGTGAACGA
>CAYMNX010000219.1:0-1851 GCA_964391905.1 uncultured Rhizobiaceae bacterium | reverse complement strand
CGGCCACGCAAGCGACCATAATCAGCAGCAATACCGTCTGTAGGCGAGCGAAGCCGCTCATCAGCTGCTTGTCCCCTCGTTCTTGCCCAGTTAATCAACTTGCTTGCAATCTTTCAAGCGACGGTTACGGCAGGGTAACTTTCGTACCCCGGTTTTGCGTGACAAAACCGTGTCCGCACCCTTATCCCGCCAGTGCCTTGCGCTCGAGCAGCTCCGATACACGGCGCCCGAGGCCTTGTGCATCGACCGGCGCTCGGACCTTCGCATCATTGTCGAAGTAGACGAAGACGTCGCGGCCGCGGCGCTTCGGCGCGGGCCGCTCAACCACCCGCTCGGCCTCGCTCGGCTCGCCGCCGCGCGCCCAGGCGGCAACGCGCAGCGCCCATTGATCGAGCACCGCATCGTCATAGCCGCTCGCATAAAGCTCTTCCGAGCCGTGAAGGCGGCAATAGATGAAATCCGCCGTCACATCCATGCGGCGCGGCCATTCGACGGTATCGGCGCAAACCAGGGCGATACCGTAGCGGCGCAAAAGGGCGATGAAGTCGGGGGCGATAAAGCTCTCGTGACGAATTTCCATGGCGTGGCGCAACGGCCTCTCGGCATCGATGTCGAGCCAAGTTCGTCCGCGCATCCGCGCGTCGTGATGCCGGGCAAGCCTTGCCGCCGCCGTCGTGTCGCGCGGCAAGAGCGCGAAGAAAGCCTCGATGCGTGCGGGATCGAAGCGAAAATTAGGCGGGAATTGCCACAAAATCGGCCCAAGTTTTCGGCCGAGACGGAGCACGCCGGAAGCGAGGAAATTCGCGACCGGCGCTTCCACCTCTTTGAGGCGCTTCAGGTGAGTGATGAAGCGCGGCCCCTTGACGGCAAAAACGAAATCCGCGGGCGTCGCCTCGGCCCAACGGGCAAAGCTCGTGGGACGCTGCAGCGAATAAAAGGTCCCGTTGATCTCGATGGTCGGGAAGATCTTGCTCGCGTAGGCGAGCTCGTCCTTTTGGCGCAGCTCCTTCGGGTAGAATTTTCCGCGCCAGGGCGGGTATGTCCAGCCGGAGATGCCGATGCGAACCCGGCCGTCGGTTTGGCGCCTGACCATGGCAGCCGCTAGCAATGACCCCTCAGCCGTGGCAAAAGTCCCTTCCGCGTAAAAGCCATATTCACGATTAGGAGACCATGATAGTGCTGGAGCTCTTTGAGGGAGACGCATGAGATGAACGCGCGAAAGCTTCGGTTGTTGCTTCTTGCCTCGCTCGCCGTCGCGCTGGCGGGCTGCGTGCATTACGAACCTGCGTCGCCCTACTACGCGCCTTATTATCCCGATGTGCCGACGCCCTGGGCTGATCTGCCGCCGATTTTCGGGGACTGACTCCGAATGTCCGCGCACCCGGCGCTCTCTTGCGGCGGCGGTGGATCGTCATAGGGCTGCGGCGGTGGCACCGGCTGTGGCGGTTCTTCGAGCGGCGGCGGGATCTCCGGCTCCGGGCCAGGCGGTGGATTGCCGGGCGGCTCGGGGATGCCTGGCTGTTGCGCCATCCGCATCAAGATCGGAGAGAGTGTTCTTTGCGGTGCGATCGCGTCTTCCAGCGCTTTTTCAGCCAATTCCATGAGAGTGTCTTGAAGCTGCCGTCGAGAAGAGATCGGGACCAAATGGCGCATTATCGTGGCGGTTTGGCGATCATTGATGGCAAGGATTCGGCGATTTTCTGTGACCCGTCACGCGCTACCGCAGATGCGGAAGTTGTTATGGCAGCGTTATGGTTCGCAGCTTTCCCGATCGCAGCAACAAAGGATTAATGGCTCGGGCGCTAGCCTTCCTTCATGCGTGCAAGAAAGACGACGGCCGCCAAATCATTT
>CAYMNX010000218.1:0-2466 GCA_964391905.1 uncultured Rhizobiaceae bacterium | reverse complement strand
ACGATCGATCGCGACGAGGCCGAGAAGCTCGCGAAGAAGCTGCAGAAAGGCGGCTTCGATCTCGACGATCTTGCCGCGCAGCTGAAGCAGCTCAGGAAGATGGGCGGCATGGGCGGCGTCATGGGGATGCTGCCCGGCATCAACAAGATCAAGAAGCAGCTCGACGACGCCAAGCTCGATGAAAGCTTGCTGAAGCGCCAAGAGGCGATCATCTCCTCGATGACGAAGTCCGAGCGGCGCAATCCGAAGCTTCTGGACGGCTCGCGCCGGCGCCGCATCGCCGCGGGCTCCGGCACCACCGTTCCCGAGATCAATCGGCTCCTGAAACAGTATCAGGATATGGCCGATATGATGAAGCGCATGAACAAGCTCGGCAAGAAAGGCCTGCAGCGCCACGGCATCTCGGCGCTGTTGCCGGGCGGCGGCGGAGGCTTCGGGCGATGAGCGGCGACATGATCGATCATCTCGCGCTCGGCGTGCGCGATCGCGCCGGGTCTGCGTCCGCAAGACCACGCCTCTTCCTACGCCGCTTTCGTGATCGATCCCAACGGGCATCGTCTCGAAGCGGTTTGTCATCAACCGGAATGATCCCAGGATTCCACGGCAAGGAGACTTCATGAGCCTGAAGATTCGCATGACGCGCGGCGGCGCCAAAAAGCGCCCCTTCTACAGCATTGTAATCGCGGATTCGCGGAGCCCCCGCGACGGCCGCTTCATCGAGAAGGTCGGAACCTACAATCCGATGCTCGATAAGGGCCATCCCGAGCGCGTCGTCATGAAGGCCGAGCGCATCCAGCATTGGCTGAAGAACGGCGCCGCGCCGAGCGAGCGGGTGCAGCGCTTCCTCAGCGATGCCGGCCTCGCGCCGAAGCCCGAGATTCGCGAGACGCCGAAGAAATCGGCGCCCAAGGCCAAGGCGCAAGAGCGCGCGAAGGCGGCGGAAGCCGCTGCGGCGGCGGCCGCGCCGGCGGAAGGCGCGCCGAGCGCGTAATTGTCGATGCCGCGCGCCAGGCCAATAGCTGAGCACGACAGGCCCCTCACCCCAACCCTCTCCCCGGCGGGGAGAGGGAGGGACCCGCGCTTAGCGCGGGAGGGTGAGGGGGCTGCGAGCGCGCGCATTTGTCTGGGCGTGGTCGTCGGCGCGCATGGCATTCGTGGCCTGGTGAAGGTGAAGAGCTTTACGGCGGAGCCCGAAGCGATTGCGCGCTACGGCCCGTTAGCGGATGAGCGCGGCGAGCAGCGCATGGCGCTGGAGCTTGTCGGGGCGCATAAAGGCGTGCTGCTCGCGCGCATTGCCGGGGTCGATGACCGCAACGCCGCCGAGCGCTTGAAGGGCACGCGTCTTTATGTGAATCGCGCCGCTCTGCCCGAGCCCGAGGAAGAGGAATTCTACGAGGCCGATCTCGTCGGCCTCGAAGCGGTGCGGCGCGACGGCTCATCGCTCGGCAAGGTCGCGGCGGTGCATGATTTCGGCGCCGGCGCCAGCCTCGAGATCGAGGATGCGGCGGGAAAGAGCGTCATCGTGCCGTTCACGCGCGCGGCGGTGCCGGAGATCGATATCGCCGGCGGCCGGCTCGTCGTCGAGCCGCCCGAAGGGCTCTTGGTGTCCGCCAACGAGGCGGAAGAGGCGTCGTCATGAGTGCGCCTTGGACTGCGACCGTGCTGACGATCTTCCCCGAGATGTTTCCGGGCCCGCTCGGCCATTCGCTGGCCGGCAAGGCGCTGGCCGAGGGCATTTGGCAATTGGACACCGTCGATATTCGCGACTTCGCGCAGGACAAGCATCGCTCGGTCGATGATTCGCCCTTCGGCGGCGGGCCGGGCATGGTGATGCGGCCCGATGTGATCGATGCGGCGATTGCCGGCACCGAGGCGCCGGGGCCGATCCTCTATCTCTCGCCGCGCGGCTATCGCCTCGATCAGGCGCGCGTCGCGGCGCTTGCCGCGGGCCCGGGCGTGCGCCTTCTCTGCGGCCGGTTCGAAGGCATCGACCAGCGCGTGATCGACGCCAATGCGATCGAGGAGCTGAGCCTCGGCGATTTCGTGCTCTCGGGCGGCGAGCCGGCGGCGATCGCGCTCATCGATGCCTGCGTGCGGCTGCTGCCGGGCGTCGTCGGCGATGCGGCGACGCTCGACGAGGAGAGCTTTCAGCACGGGCTGCTCGAATATCCGCATTACACGCGGCCCGCGGAGTGGCGCGGCCTTGCGGTGCCCGAGGTGCTCTTGAGCGGTCATCACGACAAGATCCGCCGCTGGCGCCGGACGCAAGCGGAGACGGCGACGCGCGAGCGTCGTCCGGATTTATGGGAACGGTATCTCGCCCATGCGGGCGAGGCGAAAAATGTCTAAGGTTCGATGAAAGGTCGGAGGCGAACATGAATTTGCTGCAAACGCTCGAGCAGGAAGAGGTAAAGAAACTCGCGAGCGCGCGTCCCACGCCGGAATTCCGGCCGGGCGATACGCTGC
>CAYMNX010000217.1:0-11898 GCA_964391905.1 uncultured Rhizobiaceae bacterium | reverse complement strand
TCGCGCCGTCGCCGACCGAGGCTTATGCCTGGTATTCGGCGGCGGCGGCGCGCGGCGATTCCGGCGCCAGTCAGCGTCGCGATCGGCTGGCGAGCACTTTGGCGCCGGCGGTCATGAAGGAGGCGCAAGCCCGCGCCGATGCGTTGCTGGCCGGGATTCCGGACAATAGCAAACCGGCGGCGAGCGTCACCCCGGCGCGCAAGCCACAATAAGCCCTCAATAGCAGCCGCGATCCGCGGCCCGATTACGGCTGTAACCCTTCACCACGCGAAACGAAATCGGCCGGTAACCGCACCGCTTCAGCCTCTTCGCACCGACAAAGCGAGGAGGTTCCCGGTGAAGCAATTGAGCGCCGCGCGCAGCGCGACTGCGCCACATCATACGATTCATACGATCGTCGGAAGACAGACCGTCGTGATCGGCGCCGGCATTGCCGGGCTGGCCGCGGCCGGCGCGCTCGCCGATTGGTTTGAGCATGTCATCGTGCTGGAGCGCGACGAGCTGCCCGACGTCGCCGCATACCGGACGGGGACTCCACAAGCCTCGCATGTGCATGGGCTGCTGCTTGGCGGCCTGCTCGCGCTGGAGGAGCTGTTCCCCGGCATTGGCGAAGACTTTGTCCGAGCAGGCGCCGTGTCGCTGCGCTTGAATCAGGACTTCCGCGAAGAATTGCCCCATCGCGATCCGATGCCGCAGCGCGATCTCGGCTTGACCGGCTGCGCCCTGACCCGTCCGGTGATCGAGTTCACCTTGCGGCGACGTGTCGCGCAGCGGAGCAACGTCGTCTTTCGCCAGGGCACGCGCGTGCTCGGCATCATCGCCGATCCCCAGGGACGGCGCGTCGCGGGGGTCCGCGGCGCGACCACGGTGGACGAACGCACCGAGACATTGCCCGCAGAATTGGTCGTCGATGCCTCGGGGCGTGGCCAATTGACGATGACCTTGCTGCAGTCGAGCGGCCGAGCCTTGCCGCGCGAGACCGCGATCGGCATCGACATCGGCTACACCACGGCAATTCTTGACATTCCCGAGGACGCGCCGTCCGGCTGGAAGGTGGTGTTGACGCATCACGACGCACCGCGATCGAACCGTCGCAGCGCGGTGGTGCCGATCGAGCGCAACCGCTGGATGCTGACCGTATCGGGCCGAGGCGACGAACGCCCGCCGGGCGACTGGGACGCGCTCCTCGCTTTTATGCGGCAGCTTCCGACGCGGACGATCTACAACGCCGTCCGGAAATCTCGTCCGATCGGCAGGCTGACGCGTTACGGCTTCCCCGAAAGCGTCTGGCGGCATTTCGAACAGATCGCAGATTTCCCCGACGGTCTCGTTCCGATCGGCGATGCGATCTGTCGCTTCAACCCCGTCTACGGCCAAGGCATGACCGTCGCGGCAAAGGAGGCGACGCTCCTCCATCACCTGATCGAGGCACGCGCATCGGCGGAGGATTCGATCGCCGGACTCAGTCAGGCTTTCCTGGCAGAAGCAAAATCTCTAATCGCGACGCCATGGACGATGGCGGCCATTCCCGATTTCGTCTTTCCCTATACGCGTGGCGATCGACCAGCCGATCTCGAGCATTCGCTGCAATTGAAAGACGCGTTGGCGCGGCTCGCCGTGCGCGACGCGGCGGTACAAAAGCTGGTGCTCGAGGTTTGGCATATGCTGAAGCCGCACAGCGCGCTCGAGGATCCCGATCTCAAGCAACGCGTCAAAGCGGAGATGGCGTCGGCCGCTCCACCGCTTTACGCGGCCGCAGGCTGAGAAGCGGCTTCGCTCGGTTATGGCGCGGTCGCGGTCTGCTCGGCTTGCGGCAGTCCGCCAAAGGCCTGTGTCAGCAATCCTGGCGGATAGCGGCGAATCCACAGCGTCCCGTCGGCGAAGAGATAGACGGCGACCGGCTGGCCTTTTACCAGGCCCGCTCCCTCCCAATAGTCGCCGATCTGGCCAAGGCGTCGCAGCGCCGTGACGCCATGGTCACGGAGAACAGCGGTGGCCTGCGCTTCGCTGGTGATCTGTGGCGCGGGTGGTGGCGGTATCTGCACGCGCTCCGGGATTGCCGTACCCGCATCGGGCGTTCCGGTATCGGCCGCCGCCAGCAGGAATGGCATGAAGGAGAGAGCTCCAGCAAGAAGTAAGGCCGATCCGAAGCGCGTCATCGCCACCTCCTTCGTCAAGCTCAAGAGCAAAATCAAGCGGCCGCCCGAGTCGTTCCGTCGGCCTCGCTTCGTCTTGCCCTCTTTCTTTTAGATGAGGTGTCCGGCCGCGACCCACCAGCCGGGTTCTCCGCGGCGAATGGTATCAGCCGCCGCCGCGGCCGCGGCCGTCGTCGCAAACAACGCAAAGCAAGTGGCGCCGCTGCCGCTCATGCGCGCGAGCAAGACATTCTCGGCCGCCGCCAGTTGCTGCAGCACGGTTGCGATCACGGGAACCTGGGCGATCGCCGCCTCGGTCAGGTCGTTGCGCCGTTCGGCAAGTCGCGCCACGAGGGCGGCGGCATCCGCCGGCTTCGCAAAGCGCGCCGGCGCCGAGAACGGACCGCGGCGGGCGGCGAAGACGCGCGCCGTCGGCAGAGCGATGCCGGGATTGGCGAGGACTATGCCGAGCGGCGGCAAGTCCGGCGCGGGCTCGACCTCATCGCCGATCCCGGCGAACCACGAGGCCCGCGCCGCGAGGCAAACCGGAACATCGGCGCCGAGCGATGCTGCGATCCCGAGAAGTGTCGTTTCGTCGAGCCGTGCTTGCCAGAGCTGCACGAGCGCACGAAGCGCCGCCGCCGCGTCGCTCGAGCCGCCGCCGATCCCGGAAGCGACCGGCAAGTTCTTCTCAAGGGTAAGCGCCGCCGCAGGCTTTCGCCCGAGGCGCTGCGCCAGCGCTTCGGCCGCACGCCAGACAAGATTGCTCGGATCGTCGTTTGCAAGCGCGGCGGCAAAGGGTCCCGTGACTGCGAGGCTCAGCCTCTCGGCGGCTTCGGCGCGAACGCGATCGCCGATATCGGCGAAGGCGACCAGGCTGTCGAGCAGGTGATAACCGTCATCGCGCCGGCCAGTGACGTGAAGGTAAAGGTTGAGCTTCGCAGGCGCCCGCCACCAGCGCGGCATCGTCGGAACTCAGCCGCCGCTGACCGTCTCGGGCGGGGCGCCTAGACCATGGTCGAGCTTGACCTGAATGCCTTTGACCTCATCGGGTTCCGGCTGGAACTGTAGCGCGCGGCGCCATTGGAAGCGCGCTTCGGCGATTCGACCGGTGCGCCAGTAAGCGTCGCCCAAATGATCGTTGATGGTGGGATCCTCCGGTAAAAGCTCGATCGCCCGCTCGAGATAATGCGCGGCTTGGGAAAACTCGCCGAGACGGAAATAGGCCCAGCCCAGACTATCGACGATGTAGCCGTCATTGGGCCGCAACTGTACCGCGCGCTGAATCATGCCGAGCGCATCGTGCAAATTCTGGCCCTTATCGATCCAGGAATAGCCGAGATAATTCAGCACCAGCGGCTGGTCGGGCTGCAAGCCGAGCGCGTGCTTCAAATCGGCTTCGGCTTGCTGCCATTGCCCCGAACGCTCGAGCGCGACGCCGCGGCTGTAAAAGAGCCGCCAATCGCCGCTTTGCGGATTGGGCGTGCGCGCAACCGCGCCGTTGTAAGCCGTCGCCGCCTCGGCAAAGCGCTTATGCGCGCGCAGAATATCGCCGAGCTCGACGAGCGGCTCGGGGCTGCTCGGGCGTTCCGCGGCCATCGCTTTCAGCTGCGTGATCGCCTCGTCGGTGCGGCCCAGCGCATCGAGCTCCAACGCCGCCCGGAGACGCGCCATCCAATGGAAGGGCGAGGCCGGATCGATCGACTGATAGATCGCCAGCGCCTCGGCGGAGCGATCCTCGGCGCTGCGAATTTGGCCGACCAGCAGCTGCGCCAATGCGAATTTAGGCGAGAGATCGAGCGCCAACCGCGCATAGACGAGGGAGGCATCGCTCGTTTCGCGCTGATTGAGCAGACCCGCGAGATCGAACAAGCCCTCCGCAGCGCCATCCGCGGGCGAAGCGATGAGGCGCGGCGGGATCTTGCCGTTGTCGATGCGGGCGATCGCGGCGCTCGCCATTTCCGCGAGGCCCGGCTGGTCGGCGCTCGCTTGATACAGGCGGCGCGCCTCGGCAGCGCGGCCATGGCGCTCGAGGAAATTGCCGGCGAGTTCAGTCACACGCCACGTCGCCGGCCGCCCGTTGCCGACGATCTTGTCGTAAGCAGCGGCGGCGTCATCGATCCGATCGGCATAGTCGTTGATGAGCGCCGTATGGATATCGCTGAGCGGCTGCAGTCCGGTGGCGCCGCCAACGCTTTCGACCGCCTGCAGCGCCGGCGCTGGACGGCCTTGTCCGGCCTCGGCCCAGGCCTGCAGCAGCGGCACGGCGAAACGCTGCGCGCCGTCGCGCGGAATCGCCATCGCTGCCGTGACGGCGGCGTCATAATTTCCCGCCTTGAGCTTCTGCTCGAGCAGCACCAGGGCGGCGAGGCCCTGATTTCCGTCGATCGCGACGATGCGCTGCGCCAAAGGCGCCGCATCCGCGACATGCCCTTCGGACAAGCGCAGGAAAAAGGCGCGGCGAATGAGGTCGTAATTGTTGCTATCGCTGGCGAGAGCGTGATCAAGGAATTGCGCGGCGTTGCCATAGTCGCGCTCGATCTGCGCATGACGCGCGGCGAGATAGCTGCCGAAGGCACTTTGCGGCGTGGTCGACCCGTTGCTGGGATCAGACGACGCGGCACACGCCGTCATGACGGCGAGAACAGAAACGACCACCCAAGGGCGCCGTACGCCCTCCCACGCCTTCGTCGAACGAATTTCCATACCGATCAGTCTAGGCACAAATGTCTTCGATTACACTTACATATTCGGATAGTTCGGCCCCCCGCCTCCTTCGGGCACAACCCAATCAATATTTTGGGTCGGGTCTTTAATATCGCATGTCTTGCAATGAACACAGTTCGGGGCGTTGATTTGGAGGCGCGGATTCTTGCCGTCACTGTCCTTAAGGATTTCATAAACGCCGGCCGGGCAATAGCGCTGCTCCGGCGCGTCATAGAGCGCGTAATTGACGGCGATCGCCTTTTCCGGATCGCGTAGCCTCAGATGCGGCGGCTGATTCTCCTCATGATTGGTGTTGGAGATAAAGACAGAGGAAAGCCGATCGAAGCTAACGATGCCATCGGGCCTCGGATAGGCGATCGGCCGCGCCGCCTTGGCCGGCTTCAAATGGCGATAGTCATCGCTATGGCGCAAGGTCCAAGGTGCTTTGCCGCGAAAGAGATAGGTATCAAGCGCGGCATGGGCGAGCCCGACCCAAAGCCCGTGGCGGAAAGCCGGCCGGACATTGCGCGCGGCGTAAAGCTCGGGCCAGATCCAGGAAGCGGCGAGGGCTTGTTGGTAATCGGCTGACATGTCGCCCTGCAAGCGCCGAAAGACGGTTTCCGCCGCAACCATTCCCGATTTCATGGCGGTGTGGCTGCCCTTGATCTTCGGCACGTTGAGAAAACCGGCGGCGCAGCCGATGACGAGACCGCCGGGAAAGCTGAGGCGGGGGATCGACTGGAAGCCGCCTTCGTTCAAGGCGCGAGCGCCATAGGCGATGCGGCGACCACCGACGAAGCTCGGCCGGATCGCGGGATGGGTCTTGAAGCGCTGAAACTCCTCGAAGGGATTGAGATAGGGATTGTCGTAATCGAGCCCGATCACGAAGCCGACCGCGATCTGGTGGTTTTCAAGATGATAAAGAAATGATCCGCCATAGGTCGCGACGTCGAGCGGCCAGCCGACAGTGTGGACGACGCGGCCCGGATGATGCTGGGCGGGGTCGACCTCCCACAGCTCCTTAAGGCCGATGCCGTAAGTCTGCGGTCCGCTATCACGCCGCAGCCCGAAGCGTTCCTCCAAAGTTTTGGTCAAAGACCCGCGACAGCCCTCGGCAAAGAGCGTCTCCTTGGCGATGAGCTCGACGCCGGGCTGGAACTGCGCGGTCGGCTGCCCGTCTTTGCCGATCCCTTGCGCGCCGGTCGCGACCCCGCGCACGCGCCCCGTCTCGTCATAGAGAACTTCGGCGCCGGCAAAGCCGGCATAGATCTCGACCCCGAGTGCCTCCGCCTCCTTGCCGAGCCAGCGGCAGAGATTGGCGAGGCTGATGATGTAATTGCCGCGATTGTGCATTTGCGGCGGCGTCGGCAGACGGAAGGCACGATGTTCGCTGAGGAGAAGAAAGCGGTCATCGACCGCGGGCGTTGCAAGCGGTGCGCCGCGCTCGCGCCAATCCGGCAAGAGCTCGTTGAGCGCACGCGGCTCGAACACGGCGCCCGAAAGAATATGCGCCCCGACCTCGGAGCCTTTTTCGATAACGCAGACCGAAATCTCCGCACCGGTCTCGGCCGCGAGCTGCTTCAGCCGAATGGCGGCGGCGAGCCCGGACGGACCGGCGCCAACGATCACCACGTCGTATTCCATTCGCTCGCGTTCCATCGCTCCTCCCTTCCGCGGCTCGCCACTATAGAGAAAGGGAGGGCGGGGAGAAGTCTTCGGGGCCTTAAAGACCCCAACGGCGAATGCTAGGGTCCGGCCATGCGTCGAAGCGATGACCGAGCCGCGCTCTTGCGCTGGTATGTCGAGATGGGGGTCGATGAGGCGATCGACGGGGCCCCGCACGACCGGTTCGTGGCACCAGCGCCAGGACCAGGATCCCGCCGCCCCCCGCCTGCCGCGAGCCAGGCACAAGCCGTCATTGCACCGGCGCCAGGCGCCATCGTCCCCGCGGCAAGCCCCGCCCTCGCCTCGGCGGCCGCCAATGCAGCCGCGGCGCGGCAAGCGGCCGAAATGGCGACGAGCCTCGACGAGCTTCGCGCCGCCGTGGCGGCCTTCGATGGTTGCGCCTTGCGGCGAACCGCGACGAATACCGTCTTCGCCGACGGCACGCCGCACGCGCCGGTCATGATCATCGGCGAGGCGCCGGGCGCCGATGAAGATCGGATCGGCAAGCCCTTCGTCGGCCGGAGCGGGCAATTGCTCGACCGCATGCTCGCGGCCATCGGGCTCGAGCGGCAACGAAATGTTTATATTACCAACGTGCTGTTCTGGCGGCCGCCGGGCAACCGCAAGCCGACCGATGACGAGACCGCGGCATGCCTTCCCTTCGTGTGGCGGCATATCGCGCTGAACGCACCGAAAATCGTGGTTTTATGCGGTGGAACCGCCACCGCGACCATGTTGCGGCGCGCTGAGGGCATCACCAAACTGCGCGGCCGATGGTTCGATCTTGCGGTTCCCGGTCTCGACCGGCCGATACCCGCTTTAACTACATATCATCCGTCGTTTTTGTTGCGCTCGCCGGCACGCAAAAATGAATCCTGGCGCGATTTCCTAGAGCTTCAATCGAAATTGACGTCGATTGAGAATAATTGAAGTAATAAATAAGGCATTTGATTAGAAGCAAAAAATCGATCTGAATGATTAAAATTTGGTCTTGCCAAATCGCAAGCCGATAGTCTATGTCGGTTCCCATGATCGGGGTGGGAGCCATCTTCGACACGAGTAAAGCGTCGCGAAGCCTGTGGATTATTTTGGGCTTCGTTTTAACCTTACCGGCTTCCCGTGCGCCCGCGCAAAATTTGGAGACCGCAGAGTTAACGCCGGCGACTGCGGCGCTGCGCGAAGCGGACCCTCCGGTGCCCTTATCGCAACGCGATGCCGACCGCTATCGCGAGATCTTCGCGCTGCAGCAAGCAAAGGAGTGGCGCGAGGCCGATCGCGAGATCGGAGAGCTTGGCGACCAGCTCCTCCTCGGCACCGTGCTGGCGCAGCGCTATCGCAGCAGCGCCTACCGGGCGAGCTACGCCGAGCTCGTGCACTGGCTTGCGCATTACGGCGACCAGCCGGAGGCGAAGGCAATCTATGCGCTGGCGCTGCAGCGGCGGCCCAAGGGAGCGGCGAGCCCGCCAAAGCCGCAGGCCCCCAGCTTATCGGCCTCATCGAGCGATACCTTCGATGTTGAGCCACGGCCGACGGATTTTCTCACGAAGCGCGGCCGCCCGGGTCTCGCCCCCGCGGCGATCCGGCGCGCCCAAGCGCTCGCCCAGGAGATTCGGAGCCTCGCGCCGAAGGAGCCGCATAAGGCCGAACTGACCCTCGCCGGCCCCGAGGCAAAGCAGCTGATCGATCCGGAGACTCGTGACCAGTTGCGCGCCGCGATCGCCGAAGGCTATCTCGCGCGCGGCCGGGCCGAGCAGGCGCTGACCATGAGCGCCACCAACGAGACCGACGCCTATGCGCCGATCGCCAATTGGAATGCCGGGCTTGCGGCGTGGCGGCTCGGCCGTCTCGAGGAAGCTCGGATTCGTTTCCAAGCGGTGGCGCGGGCTGCCGGCCAATCGCCCTGGGCCAAATCGGCCGCCGCTTTTTGGTCCGCCCGCGTCGAGCTGCGCGCGCATCGACCGGAGAATTACGCCTATTGGCTGCGGATTGCGGGCGAGAATTCGCGCACTTTCTATGGCCTCATCGCGCGGCGGCTGTTGGGGATCGATCAGAATCTGAGCTTTGATGCCGATCGCTTCACCGCGTTCGATGCCCAGCTCCTGAGCGGCACCGAAGCCGGGCGGCGCATCCTCGCGCTGCTCGCCATCGACGAGCGGGCGCTGGCCGCCGCCGAGCTCCGCCACATCGCGGCGCATAGCTCTCCAACGCTGCTGCAATCGCTCGCCGCCTTGGCCGACCGCGCCAATCTGCCGGCGGCAAGTCTCGAGCTCGCGGCAGCGCTCACCAATAGCGACGGCCGGAGCCATGATCTGGCGCTCTATCCGGAGCCGCGTTGGGAACCCTAGGGCGGTTTCACCATCGACCGCGCCCTGATCTTCGCCTTAATGCGTCAGGAATCGCAGTTCCTGCCGCAGGCGCGGAACCAATCGGGCGCGATCGGGCTGATGCAGTTGATGCCCGCGACCGCGCGCTCGATGGCGAAACGCACGGGCCTTACCTTGAAGAGCCGCAAGGGCGAGCGCGACGCATTGACCGATCCTGAGACCAATCTGATGTTGGCGCAGGAATATGTGAAGCTGTTGCTCAAGGACAGCCGCATCCAGAACAATCTCATCCTCTTTGCCGTCGCCTACAATCATGGCCCGACTGCGGTGGCGCGGTGGCGCGAGAGCGCGCCCGAGTACCGCGACGATCCGCTGCTCTTCCTCGAAAGCGTGCCCTGGGTCGAATCGCGCGTCTTCGCCCAGCGCGTGCTGACGAATTATTGGATCTATCGCCTGCGGCTCAACCAACCGACTCTGGATTTGGATGCGCTTGCCGCCGGCCATTGGCCAACCTATATCGCGATGGACGGCAAGACCGTCGCCGATAATGGTCGCGCCAATGCCAAAAATTGACGAAACTCGCCCGTTTCTTCCCGTCAATATCGCGGTGCTGACGGTCTCGGACACGCGCACCGAGGCCGATGACAAATCCGGCGACACGCTCGCGGAGCGCATTGCCGCGGCTGGCCATCGCGTCATTGCCCGCAAGATCGTGCCCGACGACAAGATCGCCATCGTCGCGCAGCTCGAAGGCTGGATCGCCGATCCCACCGTCGATGTCGTGATCTCGACCGGCGGCACCGGCGTCACCGGCCGCGACGTGACGCCCGAAGCCTTCCACGCTGTCTATGAGAAGGAGATTGCCGGCTTCGGGGAGCTTTTCCGCTTTCTCTCCTATCAAAAGGTCGGCACCTCGACGATCCAGAGTCGCGCCACGGCCGGCGTCGCCGGCGGCACCTACCTCTTCGCCCTGCCCGGCTCACCCAGCGCCTGCCGCGACGGCTGGGACGACATCATCCAGCACCAACTCGACAACCGCCATCGCCCGTGCAATCTCGTCGAGTTGATGCCGCGCTTGCAGGAGCATTTGAAGCCCGCCGCGCAAGGGTGAGACGAGCGGTGCCTTCGGCTCCTTCCTTCGCATTGTCGTGAATTATGACGATTGTTCTTGATTTGTTCAAATTAGTTTCAATAATAAAATCATGGACGAGGAACTCCCTTCGCAGGCGCGCAAGGGGCGCGGCGCCGTCAGCAACGCGACCGGCCGGTTCGAGCCCGAGACACGCATTCTGATCGATGACGGCTGGGGCGGTGGCGATGAGGACGCGCCGCCGCTCGAGACCCACTATCTGCGCGACACCGCCAAGGCGGTCATCAACTTCAATCAATCGCCCGATATCGGCTTCGATCGCTCGATCAACCCTTATCGCGGCTGCGAGCATGGCTGCGTCTATTGCTTCGCGCGGCCGACCCATGCCTATCTCGGCCTCTCGCCCGGCCTCGATTTCGAGAGCCGCATCTTCGTCAAGGAGGATGCGCCCGAGCTCCTGCGCGCCGAGCTCTCGAAGCCCGGCTATCGGCCGAAGCCGATCGCGCTCGGCGTCAATACCGACGCCTATCAGCCGATCGAGCGGAAGCGCCGGCTCACGCGCCGCATCTTGGAAGTGCTGTGGGAATTCCGCCATCCGGTGACGGTGATCACCAAATCGACGCTGATCCAGCGTGATATCGACATTCTAAGCGCCATGGCGAAGGAGCATCTGACGAGCGCCGCCGTGTCGGTGACGACGCTTGATCGCGGCTTGGCGCGCAAGATGGAGCCGCGCGCGGCGACGCCCGAGCGCCGGCTCGAGACCATCGCGGCGCTCGCCCAGGCCGGAATTCCGACGACGGTGATGGCGGCGCCGATGATCCCGGCGCTCAACGATATGGAGCTCGAGACCATCATGGAGCGGGCGACGGCGCTGGGCGCATCGAGCGCCGGCTATACCATGCTGCGCCTGCCGCTCGAATTGGCGCCGATGTTCGAGGAATGGCTCAGCGCGCATGTGCCCGGCAAAGCCAAGCATGTGATGTCGCTGATCCGCCAGAGCCGCGGCGGCAAGGCCTATCAGTCGCAATGGGGGACGCGCATGCGCGGCACCGGCGCCTACGCCGAGATGCTGCGCATCCGCTTCGAGCGCGCGATTCACCGGCTGGGCCTCGACCAGGGCCGCCACGCGCCGCCGCTCGACTGCTCGCATTTCCGCGCGCCCACAAAACCGGAGCGGCAGCTCAGCCTGTTTTGAGCGCCCGCGCTACCACGTAGCGTCATAGAGCCCTCACCTTCCCATCGCTAACGCGATGGGCCCTTTCCTCTCCCGCAATCTGGAGAGGAGCTAAGGCGCGTCCCCTCTCCCGCTTGCGGCAGAGGGATAGGGTGAGGGCTGGAACCACCGCCGTGCAAGATGCGAGGCTTGATTATCACCCCGCCCGATAGCGCCGCCATTCGCCTTCGCGCTGCGCGAGGCGCTCGGCGATGATGCGCCACGCCGCCTGATTGCGCACCATCGTCCCGTGCGAGCCGCGGATGGCGATGCTCTCGCGCGCGGGCCCTTCGACCTCGAGGCAGCTTTGCCAGCTGACGATGCCGTCGCTCTTCGTATAAAGCGCCGTCACCGGCACGGCCCTGGGCGGCGCGTTGAGCTCGTCGATGGAGGCCGCCGCATCGATGCGATGCCAGCGCGAGAGGAGCTTGTAAACAGGCTCGAGCGGGCTCGCTGTCGGCAAGCGAATCGGCGAGGCAAGCAGGATGAGCTGGCGCACCTTGTCGGGATATTGTTTTGCCAGCTCGCGCGCGATGACGCCGCCGAGGCTGTGGCCAATGAGGCTCACCTTGCGGCCATGCCGCGCCTCGACCTCCATGAGCAGCCGCTCGATGCCGTCGAGCGCCGTCGCCGTCGGGCCGATAGTGATCCCGAGCTTCCAGCCATAGGCTTCGTAGCCGCAGCCCATCAGAAACCGGCGCAGCGATGCCGTATGACGATCGCTGCGCAGGAAGGTCGGCACTACGAGAATCGGATGCCCGT
>CAYMNX010000216.1:0-17983 GCA_964391905.1 uncultured Rhizobiaceae bacterium | reverse complement strand
TACTGATTCCAATCGATCTTTTCTCGTCGCCCCCGCGCAAGCGGGGGCCCAGTGCCGCAGTCTCCCCTGGATGCCCGCTCCTGAGCTGGTCGAAGGGCGCGGGCATGACGAAGTTATTCAACCGCTTTGATCGATTGGATGGGCCTTAAGAGGCTGCTGCCTCCGCTTTGATTCGCTCGCTTCGGCGCAGCTTCACGCTCTCCGATTTGAGCTGGCCGCAGGCGGCGAGGATGTCGCGGCCGCGCGGCGTCCGGACCGGCGAGGCATAACCTGCGGCGTTGACGATGTCGCCGAAGGCTTCGATCGCCGCATCGCTCGAGCATTCGAAAGGCGCGCCGGGCCAGGACTTGAACGGGATGAGATTGACCTTGGCCGGGATGCCCTCGATGAGCCGCACCAGCGCGCGCGCTTCGGCCGGGCTGTCATTGACGCCTTTCAGCATCACATATTCGAAGGTGATGCGCCGCGCATTGCTCGCGGTCGGATAGGCGCGGCACGCCGCCAAGAGCTCGGCCAGCGGATATTTCCGGTTGAGCGGCACCAGCACGTCCCGCAGCTCGTCGGTGACGGCATGCAGCGAGATCGCGAGGTTGACGCCGAGCTCGGCGCCGCAACGGGCGATCATCGGCACGACGCCCGCGGTCGAGAGCGTGATCTTGCGCTTCGAGACCGAGAGCCCTTCGCCGTCCATGACGATCTTCAAGGCCTTGGCCACATTGTCGTAATTGTAGAGCGGCTCACCCATGCCCATCATCACGATGTTGGTGAGTTGGCGATCCTCCTGCGGCGAGGGCCATTCGCCGAGCGCGTCGCGCGCCACCATCACCTGGCCGACGATCTCTGCGGCGTCGAGATTGCGCACCAGGCGCTGCGTGCCGGTGTGGCAGAATTTACAAGTCAGCGTGCAGCCGACTTGCGAGGAAACGCAGAGCGTGCCGCGATCCTCTTCGGGGATGTGAACGCATTCCGCTTCCTGCCCGTCCGCAAAGCGCAGCAGCCATTTGCGCGTGCCGTCCGCGGATAAAAGCCCGCGCGATTGGGCCGGCCGCTCCACGACATAGCGTTCCGCGAGCTCGACGCGGAAGGATTTGGCGAGTGTCGTCATCGCCGCGAAATCGGTGGCGCCGCGGTGATAGATCCAGTGCCACAACTGATTGGCGCGGAAGGGCGCAGCGCCGAGCGATGCCATCTCCGCCGCCAATTCGGCGCGCGATAGCCCAACGAGGTTTTTCTTGGCGTCCGGCTCAGCCACGCCTCGCCTCAGCGCTTGACGTTGCAGGCCTTGTCGGCAAGCGCGATCGCCTGCGCGAAGCCGCTGAGCGAATAGGTGTCGGTGGTGGCCGTACCGCGCTCCGACGTGGCTTTGATGACGGCCTGCTTGCCTTTGGCAAGCGCCGTCGTGATCTGCCGGTCGGTCGCCGCGTCACTCGCCCAGGCCGCTTCCTTATTGGTGAAAAGCGAGAACTTCTTGCCGTCAATATCGAGCTCGGCATTCGAGCCCGCTTTCGCGGTATAGCCGAGCTCGAAATCGACGACGTTGACCGCTTTCTCACCGGGACGGTGCGTCACCTGCGCATCGATGCGACCGCGCGACACATTGGCGGGAAGGCTCTTCGTCGGCTTGCCTACGACATAGCAGACGAGCGATCCCTTCTCTCCGGCGCTATAGGCAGACCAATCCTTAGCCCCGCCCAGCGATTTGGGCCCCGTATCCGCGGGCTTGGGCTGGTCTGCGGCGATGGCAAAATGCGGCGCCAAGGCAAGGCAGAGCGCCGCGAAAAGCGAGCGATTAGGCATGGCGTCACCATAGCCAAATTGGCCCTCGAATGCCACGCCGCCAAGCCACAAATTAACGCGGGCAGGAATGAATCTTGCTTGCGCGCCGCCTTACCGCGACGCCATGCGCGTGCAACGACACAGCGCCGCAGAACGACAAAAACTCTCCGCAATTGCGTTTTGCCGGTCTATGATGATGGGATTGAGGGGCGGGAGGTCCAATGAGCGCGATCAGGCCAGCGCGGCTCGAAGATGCGAAGGCAATTGCCCGGATCGAAGTTGAGACTTGGCGCTCGACCTATGCCGGCATGTTGCCGGATCGGGTATTGCTCAATATGTCGGAGCGGCGCCAAACCGCCTCCTGGGCGAGTTTTTTGCGCCACCGTCCCGAGGATGTCTGGGTCGCGCAGTCCGGAGCCAATATTATCGGCTTCGGCAATTGCGGGACTCAGCGCGACAGCGCCATTCGTTTCGCCGGCGAAATCTACACACTCTATGTCGCGCCCGACCGTCAGGGCCAGGGTCTGGGCCGCGCGCTGCTGTTGACACTTTTCCAGCGACTTGTCGATACCGGCCACGCATCCGGCCTCGTCTGGGTCGTGCGCGCCAATCCGGCGCGTTTCTTCTACGAACGTTTGGGTGGTCAACAGGTGATGCACCGCCCGATTCCGGTTGGCGGCCAGCCGGTCGAGGCGATTGCCTATGGCTGGCGCGACCTCAGCGGCCTGCTCGCCCGGACGGCGAAAAGCGGCGACGGTATGACCGGAGACTCGCCGCTTCATTGAACGCGCCCATCCCGTCCCCAGTCTAGACGGCGCAGCGGCATTGCCAATTTGCCCGTCGTCGATCCGACCAAAGTGCCCGCCCCGGTGCTGCTCATACGCGGCGAGTACGACGGCATTGCAACCGAGGAAGACCTACTCGATTTCCTCAGTAAGCTCGCCAATCACGCCAAGCAATATGCGGTGATCCCCGGTGCCGCACAGGACGTCCTATCCGGCTACGATCGTGCCCTCGGCATCCATACGGTTCGTGCTTTTCTGACGATGCCGTGTGAAGTGCCGATCGAATCATCCTAGGCAATCGCGCTGAACGAAATGAAAGGGGGTTAACAGGTGTTAAGATTGACACCTGTTAAGGGTATTTATTACTCAAAATCTACTACCATTTTACGAATTCGATACGGTCGCTCTGTTACAGCATTTCGCCAAGTTCCCTGCGTTGTTTGGTGTGGAGTCCGGAATGTTGAACCGCTGGTCCGTGAACCTTCTTCTCAAATCGATCATCACTGTCCTTTCAACCATCGTCGTGATCACCCTGGCCGTCGGCGCATGGAAGGACTACCAGCGTTTTGGCACGACACGCCATATCGTCGTTCTGACGAAAGGCGCGGGCGCGGTTTTCCGTGCCATGCACAATCTCCAGATCGATAGCTCCTTCACGGAGCGGCAGCTGAACGCGCCCAATCCCGTCGCCGCGAACGACAAGAAGCAGATCGCCGGCCTTCGCGCGGCGGGGATGCCGGAATTAAAAGCCGCGATCGATATTCTCGACGACAATTTTCCGGAAGGACACAGCTCGGTCGAGGCGTTGAAGCGCGCGATGGCGACGATGATACCGCTTCAGGCCGAGAGTCTCGCCGCTTTCGACAAGCCCAAAGCCGAACGGCGCGAGGGGTTGGTGCGCGACTATGCAGCCGCTGGCAAGCAGATCTTCGAGACCTTGAACAGTCTCAACGCGCAATTGGCCGCTGCGGTCAAGCTCAATAATCCGACGATCGATGCGATGATGACTGCGAAGGATCTCGCATGGTCGGCACGTCTTCCCGCCGGCGATGTTGCTTCGATGATCGGCTTGGCACTGAGCTTTGGCAAACTCCCGCCGGAGCCCGCCCTTTATTATGCGCGGAAGTCGACCCAGGTCGATACATCTTGGTCGATGATCAAGGCGCTCGGCTACGGCATCGACCTTCCCGCGTCCTACAGAGCGGCCGTGACGAAGGCGAACGACCTCTATTACGCCCCCGATCTCGTGGCGCTGCGCGACAAGCTCGCGCAACAGCTGATCGCCGGCGAAAAACCGGACACGCCCGTCGGCGTCTGGATGCAGCACTCGCTTCCCGCCGTTGATTCGATACTCGATATTGCGCTCGCCGCCCTCGACGCGGCAAAGGATCAGGCCGACGCGATCAGCAATCAAACAGGACGCGATCTGGCCGTCCAGATCGGTTTGCTCTTGGGCGCCTTGGCGCTCGGCGTAGGCAGCTTCCTGGCGGTGGGCTCGCGGGTCATCCGGCCCTTGCATGTGATCCGCGACCGCATGCTCAAGCTCGCCGCGGGCGATCTCGAGGTCGACGTCGCCTTTACCGAGCGGAAGGACGAGATCGGGGCTCTCGCCGGCACGCTCGCCACCTTCAAGGAGAACGCGCGCGAGAAGGAGCGCATCGAGGCGGAGCAGCGCGAGCGCCATGCCGAAGCCGCCAAGCGCCAGCAGGCGATCGAGGCCGCGATCCGCGTCTTCGAGGGCCAGATCGGTGGCGCGCTCGAAGCGCTGAACCAGGCCTCGGGCCAAATGCGGGCCGCTTCGGAGGAGATCGCCGGCACCGCCGAGCAGAGCGACCGCCGGGTTCAGACCGTGGTCGGCGCGGCCGAGGAGGCATCGAAGAATGTCCAGTCGGTCGCCGCATCGACCGAGCAATTGGGCTCCGCCTCGACCGAAATCTCGGGCCAGGTCACGCGTGCGGCGCAGATCGCCAACCGCGCCGTCGACGAGGCGCGCCAGACCGACGGCACGATCCAGGGCCTGGTGGGTGCCACTTCCCGCATCGGCGAGGTCGTCGAGCTCATCACTTCGATCGCCTCCCAGACCAACCTCCTCGCCCTCAACGCCACCATCGAGGCGGCGCGCGCCGGCGAGGCCGGCAAGGGCTTTGCCGTCGTCGCCAGCGAGGTCAAGTCGCTCGCCAATCAGACCGCCAAGGCCACCGAGGAGATCTCGACCCAGATCGCCGCGGTGCAGAACGTCACCAAGGAGGCGGTCGAGGCGATCCAGCGCATCGGCGGGACCATCTCCGAGGTCAGCGCGGTCGCCACCTCGATCGCCTCGGCGGTCGAGGAGCAGGCTGCCGCCACGCAGGAGATCCGCCGCTCCACCCAAGAGGCCGCCGAGCGCACCAAGGAGGTCTCCGCCAATATGACCGATGTCGCCGCCGGCACCGAGAAGACGGGCGCCGCCGCCGAAGGCGTCAAGACCTCCGTCAAGACCCTCTCGACCCAGGCCGAGAGCCTCCGCCAACAGGTCAACGACTTCCTCGCCAAAATGCGCGCCGCTTGAGGCGCGGCGGGTCCCTTTGAGATCGGCGGATTTGAGAACGTCACCGCGAGGCGGCGCAGCCGACGCCGCGAGCACCGCGTATATTTGAGCCGAACAGCCTCAGACAGCGTCCTCTTAAGACGCGCGGCGGAGGCTGATGCGGCTCAAGCCTTTGGGCTCGTCCTCATCGAAGAGCTCCGCGAGCTTGTCGAGCATCGCCCCGCCCAGCTGCTCGGCATCGACGATGGTCACGGCGCGGCGGTAGTAGCGCGTCACATCGTGACCGATACCGATGGCGACGAGCTTCACCGGCGAATTGCGTTCGATATCGGCGATGACTTCGCGGAGATGGCGCTCGAGATAATTCCCGGGATTGACGGAGAGCGTCGAATCATCGACCGGCGCGCCGTCGGAGATCACCATCAGAATCCGCCGCTGCTCGCTGCGCGCGAGCAAGCGGTTATGTGCCCAGATGAGCGCCTCGCCGTCGATATTCTCTTTCAGGATCCCTTCGCGCAGCATGAGGCCGAGATTCTTCCGCGCACGCCGCCACGGCGCGTCGGCCGCCTTGTAGACGATGTGGCGCAGATCGTTGAGGCGGCCGGGATTGGGCGGCTTGCCGGCGGCGATCCAGCGCTCGCGCGACTGCCCGCCCTTCCAGGCGCGCGTCGTGAAGCCCAGGATCTCGACCTTGACGCCGCAGCGCTCGAGCGTGCGCGCCAAAATATCGGCGCTCATCGCCGCGACGGTAATGGGCCGGCCGCGCATCGAGCCTGAATTATCGATGAGCAGGGAGACGACCGTATCGCGGAACTCCGTCTCCTTCTCACGCTTGTAGGAAAGCGGATAAACGGGGTTGGTGACGACACGAGCAAGCCGCGCCGAATCGAGAATGCCCTCCTCGAGATCGAATTCCCAGGCGCGCGCCTGCTTTGCCAGCAACCGCCGCTGGAGCCGATTGGCGAGACGGCTGATGATGCTCTGCAAATGCGCCAATTGCTGATCGAGCAGGCTCCGAAGCCGCGTCAGTTCGTCGGCATCGCAGAGGGCATCGGCCTCGACCACCTCGTCATACTCGGTCGAAAAGGCGCGATAGACGGCCGGGTCGTCGTTCAAACCGTGACGGCGCGGCAAAATGCCGGGCCGACCCGGTCGGCCGGGATCCTCGTCGCCGGCGCCGGGCATCATCTCGCCGGCAACTTCCTCGGCGCCGCCCTCATCGCCCTCGTCCTTGTCCTGCTCCGGCACGCCGCCCTCGAGCGAGCCTTCGGCGCCCGAGGCTTTGCCCTCGCCGCCTTCGCTCTCGCCCTCATTCTCCTCGGTATCCTCGCTCTCGCCTTCGGCATTCTCGCTTTGCTGGCCTTCCTCGGACTCGCCGAGATCGAGATCGAGATCCTGGAGAAGCTGACGCGCCGCGCGGGCATAAGCATCCTGATCTTCGATAAGGCGGCCGAGCTCGGCAAGATCGCGCGCGATCTTCGCTTCGAGAAAAGGCCGCCAGAGGTCGACGACGCGACGCGCCGAGCGCGGCGGCGGCATTTGCGTCAGCGCCTCGCGCGTGAGCAACCGGATCGCTTCGGCCAAGGTCGTGTCGTTGCGCTCGGCCATGTGCTCGTAGCCCTGGCGGCGATAGCGCTCTTCGAGCATCGTCGCGAGATTGGCGGCGACGCCGACCATGCGGCGCGCGCCCAGGGCCTCGACCCGCGCCTGCTCGATGCCTTCGAAAATCGCGCGGGCGGATTCCCCGGTCGGCGCGCGCCTGCTATGGAGCGCGGCGTCGTGGTAGCGCAGGCGCAAGGCGAGCGAGTCGGCGGCGCCGCGGACGAGGCCCGCTTCGGTGTCGCTCAAATCGCGCGCCGGCAACGGCAGGCGCAACCGCGCACCCGCTGCACCCGGCGGCTCGGCGCCATAGCTGACGGTGACATCGTCGCGCTCGGCAATGGCACGCACCGTCGCGGCGGTGGCGCGCTTGAAGGATTCGACGGGGGATTCGGCTTCAGCCATAGCGCCTCATATCAAGCCGAGGCCGTGCGGACTCCGGTCTCCTTGAGCTCGGTGCCGAAGCAACGCTGGTAATATTCGGCCACCGTCGCACGCTCGACCTCGTCGCATTTGTTGAGGAAGGTGACGCGGAAAGCAAAAGCCATATCGCCGAAAATGCGCGTGTTCTCGGCCCAGGTGATGACCGTGCGCGGCGACATGACCGTCGAAATGTCGCCGTTCATGAAGCCCGACCGGGTCAGATCGGCGAGCGCGACCATGGCACCGATCGTGCGGCGGCCCTCGTCATTGTCGAAGCTCGGGGCTTTGGCGAGGACGATGTCGACCTCGGCATCGTGCGGCAGGTAGTTGAGCGTCGCGACGATATTCCACCGGTCCATCTGACCCTGGTTGATCTGCTGCGTGCCGTGATAGAGGCCGGTCGTGTCGCCCAAGCCGATCGTGTTCGTGGTCGCAAACAGCCGAAAGGCGGGATGCGGCCGTATGACTCGGTTCTGGTCGAGCAGCGTGAGCTTGCCTTCGACTTCGAGCACGCGCTGGATGACGAACATCACATCGGGGCGGCCGGCATCGTATTCGTCGAAGACCAGAGCCGTCGGATGCTGCAACGCCCAGGGGAGAAGACCCTCGCGGAACTCCGTCACCTGCATGCCATCGCGCAGTACGATCGCATCCTTGCCGATCAGATCGATACGGCTGATATGGCTGTCGAGGTTGACGCGGATGCAGGGCCAGTTGAGTCGCGCCGCCACCTGCTCGATATGAGTCGATTTGCCGGTGCCGTGATAGCCCTGGATCATCACGCGCCGGTTATGGGCAAAGCCGGCGAGGATCGCGAGGGTCGTGTCGCGGTCGAAGCGATAAGCCTCGTCGAGATCCGGGACATAATCGCTGGTCTGCGAAAAGGCCGGGACGTGGAGCTCGCTGTCGATGCCAAAGGTCTGGCGCACCGAGACGGTGATGTCCGGCATGCCGGTGGGCATGGTGCTGACGGAGGAACTTTCAGTCGAGGTCATGATGGGAAGGACTATCTTTGTTGCGCGGGGTTCAGCTTGGGAAATAGCTCGCTTTGAGCGTTGAGTAGGCCTGGTTGATTTCTTTGAGACGTTCTTCGGCAGCCTTGTCGCCACCGTGAATGTCGGGGTGGTGGCGCTTGACGAGCTCCTTATAGCGCGCCTTCAGCCCGGCCAGGGTCAGCGGCGGGGCCAGATCGAAGAGCGCCAGAGCCTTCTCCGCCGGGGATCGCGGTCGGCGCGGGGCCCGCGGTTCGGCGGATTGCTCCTCATCGATATCGAACAAGCCAAAACCGCGCCAGCGCGCGCCATAGAGCCGGCCGACACGGGCTCCGAGTGGCCAACTCGGCCGCTGCCAGACCGTGTCGTGGCGGATCTCGGCCTCGATCTCGGCCGTGCTCATGCCGGCGTAGAAATTCCAGGCGGCATTATAGGCCCGCACATGGTCGAGACAGAACCAATAGAAATCATCGAGCGCCGTGCGCGACCGCGGCGCGCGATAATCCCCGGCCCCGGCGCAACCAGGATGGTCGCAGGGACGGGGCGGCGGGGTCACTCGGTCATATTCGGCAAGTCGCGGACGGGACATTAAAGGAGTATGGGGTCTGGTATCGGCCCTGACAAGTTTCCCGGACCGATGCCAGGGAAGACTTGACAGAATACCGTTTTAGGGCGAAGCGGCAGGCCATCATGACCGTAGCCGATCGCATCCGGGAAAAGCTCGAAGCCGCGCTCCAGCCGACGCGCCTTGCCATTCATAACGATTCCCACCTTCACGCGGGCCACCATGCGGGCGCCCAGCGCGGGGAGGAAACGCATTTCCGGCTCGAAATCGTCTCGAACCGCTTTGCCGGTGAGAACCGGGTTGCCAGACAGCGGCGGGTCTATACGATCCTTGCCGAAGAGCTGGCCGGCCCGATCCACGCTCTCCAGCTAGAGCTGCGGACGCCCGACGAAGACGACGGGGGTTAAGCCGCGCCTCTCTATTATTTAGAGTGCCGCTACGGCAGCCGCAACGGGGCCCACGCGATTGGTGCTTAGCAGCTTATCGAAATAGGCGATGGTTTGCTTGAGGCCCGATTCGAGCGGCACGTGCGGCTCCCAACCGAGAAGGCTCTTGGCCTTGCTGATATCGGGGCAGCGCTGCACCGGGTCGTCGACCGGCAGAGGACGCCGCTCGATCTTCGACCGCGATCCCGTGAGGTCAATGATCTTGTTGGCGAGCTCTGCGACCGTGGTCTCGACCGGATTGCCGAGATTGATCGGGCCGGTGACGTCATCCGTGGCGCCCATGAGCCGGACAAAGCCCTCGATCAGATCATCGACATAGCAGAAGGCGCGGGTCTGCTGACCGTCGCCATAGATGGTGATCGATTCGCCCTTCAGGGCCTGAACGACGAAATTCGAGACGACGCGGCCGTCATTGGGATGCATGCGCGGACCATAGGTGTTGAAGATCCGCGCTACCCGGATGCGCAGCTTGTGCTGGCGATAATAATCGAAGAACAGCGTTTCGGCGCAGCGCTTGCCCTCGTCATAGCAGGCGCGCGGACCGATCGGATTGACATTGCCGCGATAGGCCTCGGTCTGGGGATGAACGCTGGGGTCGCCGTAGACCTCCGAGGTCGAAGCCTGGAAGATCTTCGCCCGCAGGCGTTTTGCGAGGCCCAGCATGTTGATCGCGCCCGACACGCTGGTCTTGGTCGTCTGAACCGGATCGTGCTGATAGTGGATCGGCGAGGCGGGACAAGCGAGATTGTAGATCTCGTCGACCTCGACATAGAGGGGAAAGCAGACATCGTGCCGCATCAGCTCGAAATGCGGATTCGACACGAGCGCCGCGACATTGTCCTTATTGCCGGTGAAGTAATTATCGACGCAAAGCACGTCGTTGCCGGCCGCTATGAGGCGCTCGCACAGATGCGAGCCGAGAAATCCGGCCCCGCCGGTGACAAGGATCCGCTTTCGGGTGGGGGCCATCGCTTGATCCTCCTATCGCTTGGCGCTTTCCCGTAACACCTCACGGCGCTCACGGGTTTCCGACGGCTCGGTCGGCACACGGCCGACACTCACATAATAGAAGCCGGCCGCCGACATATCCTCGGGCTTGTAGATGTTACGGAGATCGACGACGGTCGGCGTCCGCAACAACGTCTTGACCCGCGCAAGATCGAGCGCGCGGAATTCGTTCCATTCGGTGACGATCACCACCGCATCGGCGCCGGTCATCGCGTCATAGGCGTCGGCGCAGAAACTGACGTTCTGCATCAGCTTCGCCGCCTCTTTCATCCCCTCAGGGTCGAAAGCGCGGATCGTCGCGCCCGCCTTTTGCAGGGCCGGCACGATCGCAAGGCTCGGGCTGTCGCGCATGTCGTCGGTGTTCGGCTTGAAGGTGACGCCGAGAATGGCAAGGGTCTTGCCTTTGACATTGCCGCCGCAGGCGCGGACGACGCGCTCGGCCATCGCCTCCTTGCGTCGCTCGTTGACATCGATCACCGCCTCGACGATCGAGATCGGCGAGCCCGCTTCTTGCGCCGTCTTTACCAGGGCAAGGCAATCCTTGGGGAAGCAGGAGCCGCCATAGCCTGGCCCCGCATGGAGAAATTTCCGCCCGATGCGGCCGTCGAGTCCGATGCCTTTGGCCACATCCTGGACATCGGCGCCGACCCGCTCGCATAAATCGGCAATCTCGTTGATGAACGAGATCTTGGTCGCAAGGAAGCTGTTTGCCGCATACTTGGTCAGTTCCGCCGTCTCGATCGTGGTGAAGAGGATCGGCGTCTCGTTCAAAAACAGCGGCCGATAGAGCTCACGCATGACGGCTTGCGAGCGCTCGCTTTCCGCACCGATGACGACGCGATCGGGACGCATGAAATCGCCGATCGCCGAGCCTTCGCGCAGGAATTCCGGATTGGAGACGACGTCGAACGATGCGTCCGGCCGTGTCTTGCGCACGATCTCGGCCACTTTGCGGCCGGTGCCCACGGGAACCGTCGACTTCGTGACGACGACCGTGTAGCCGTTGATGGCGCGCGCGACCTGCTCCGCCGCACCGAACACATAGGAGAGGTCGGCATGACCATCGCCGCGTCGAGACGGCGTGCCCACGGCGATGAAGACGGCATCGGCGTCCTTGACCGCGCCGGCGAGATCGGTGGTGAAGGAGAGCCGCTTCGCGGCAACGTTGGTCGCGACCAGCTGATCGAGGCCCGGCTCGTAGATCGGCATCTCGCCGCGCGTTAACCGTGCGATCTTGTCAGCGTCGAGATCGACGCAGACGACGTTGACACCGAATTCGGAAAAGCACGCCCCGGAAACGAGGCCGACATAACCCGAACCGATCACGGCGATACGCATAGACTCTCCTGTTTTGACCCAGCCAGAACGCTACCGCACGGTCGGAAATTCCGAACAAGTCGGGAATTTCGACCGCCGGATGGCTACAACCTTTTGGCGCGCTCGGCACAGTTAATGATAAAGATAGCCATCTCAGGACTTACGCAGTCGTTCCGTCGGCGTCGCGAAACTGTCATCGGCCCGGCCGGTGCCAAGCAGAAGGGTGTCGCAGCGCGGTAGAGAAAGCCAGGATCATGAGCCTCTGGCAAGCTTCAATTTCGTGGTCGCGAGGAGCTCATCGAGCAGCCGCAGAGCGGCGACCCAGCCGTAATCGGCCATGACGCGCTGGCGGCCCCGTTGCGCGATCTCATGGGCGCGGCCGCCAAGCACCGTCGCGACGCAAGTCGCAAAACCCGGCGCGCTCGCGGAGCACAGTACTTCTTCGCCGAGAGCAAGGTCGAGACCGTCGAGCGCCGCGGGCGTCGCAATTACTGGCCTTCCCATCGCCATGCCTTCGAGCACGTTATTCTCGACGCCGCGCATGGCCCTGAGCGGTGCCACCACCGCGTCGGCATGGGCAAGATAGGGACGAGTATCCGCGGTGGGAGCGGCAAGGTGGATATCGCGCCGCGTGAGTGCCCGAACCGCGCGCGTCGGGTGCGCGCCGACCATCCAGAAATCGATGGTCGGAAAGCGGTGCCGGAGCATGGTCATGACTTCGGCCGCGAACCAGCGGACGCCTTCGATATTGGGCGGATCGTCGAGCTTACCGGCGAAGACGACGATCTTGCGCCCGGTCGGGTAGGGATTGGGATAGTCTCGCGTCGGGTTGAAATAATCGTGATCGATGCCGCTGCGCAGCGTTACGAGATGAGCCGGCACGCGCGGCGCGCGGCGGGCGAAGAGATTCATCTCGGCCGCCGAGGCAAAAACGGTATGATCGAAACGGGACGCGGCTCGCATCTCGCGTGCGAGGAGCGCCCGTTCCTGACGCCAGTGGAGATCGCTCAACGGCCAGCGGCTGCGTTCCGCGCGCTGACGCCATCTTTCGGAGGTCAGCTCCACCATATCGACGACGCGCGTGTGCAACCGGCAACTCTCGAGATAGGGCGCCATCGCCGCGCCGCTCACCAGCGCCTGTGTCGGATGATGCGTGGCGAGGGTTTCCGCAATCCAGCGCGTGAGGCGCGCATCGCCGGCGAAGGCAGCGCTGACCGCTCTGCCTTGCATGAACGCAGCGAAACTTTTAAGGCGCCGCGCGGAAGGGCGGAGCGGCAGGCAGAGAACGCTGGCGCAGACCTCGTTGAGGCGGGCGATATGCTTCGCCTCGCTCGCATGCTCGTAGAAACAGCCAAGATGGACGCGATGATTATCGGCGAGCCGGCGTAGCATGTGCCATGCCCGCGCCGTCTCGCCCTTCTCCGGCGGGAGAGGCATCCGATGCGCCAGGAAAATGAGATCACTCATCACGAACGGAGCCGGAATCATCGCAAGGTGCCTCGCGCGCGGCGCGAAGCGCTCCACTATGACCGACATTTCCTTAACGGCCCGTAAGGATGGATGTCGTGGTCAACCAATCGGCCTTGCCGGCACCGCCCGGCGGAGGGGGCGGCGGAGATCGAATGGCGGCTAGATCATCAGCCTAGTCGGCAGCTTGGGCTTTGACCCTATCGTTAACGGCCTCTTCACTATTCTTACGCGCCTCACCAATGCGCGCGTTCGGTCGAACCCGTTTCGTCGGCTCATCTTCGGCAAATAGGAGCGCAAGACGGCGATAACGGTTCGTCCGGTCCAGCAATGACAACTCCACCACCAATCTCCATCAACGCCTGCTCTTCACGCGCCTTGGATCACCGCGCGGCCCGCGTTGCTACGGCGAGAAGATGTCATCATTGAGGCGATGACCCGCGCTCCGAACGTTTTAGCGCCGCTTTGCTTCCGCCGCGTTAACGGCAAGCGAGTCCGCCATGCGAATGGCGGCGTAAAAAAGAATGGGGCGGCCCGAAGGCCGCCCCGCCCACAGAGATGTTCTTCCCGCTCAGAAGCCGATGATCGCATCGATAGAGAAGAGGAATTGATCGTCGGTCGTACCGGCGGACGTGTTGCTGGCATTGAATGCATGCGTCCCCGCATTCATGCCGAAGGCATGATCCCAGCGAAATTCCGGCCGGATCGTCAGGCCCGTGTTGAGAGGCAACGCCGGTAGCGGCGGCTTGTAGTTCACGCCCAAGGTCAACTCGCTATACGTGGCCTTGCCAACACCGTAAATGCCGGAGGACGAAATGCCGCGTTCCGCATTCACGAAGCCCTGGCTCGTGACGGGGGTCGACACGAAGAACCCCTGATCATCACGGAACACTTCGCCGCGGGCCCCGAAGGCCAACTGATCATTGAACTGATAGATGCCGTATAGAGCAGCGCCTTCGGCCGTCGCACCGCTGTGATTTGGCGTTAGGCCCGGCGAGAGGTCGTCTTTGATGAAGTTGATTTCATTCGCGACCGTCAACGCCTCGTTCACTTTGTAGGTCATGACGACGTCGTAGATCTGACGCGAATAGTGGTTCGGAGAGGGGCTGACGCTCTGGCCTTTGATGTAGCCGTTCTCCGGACCGAGATGCGCCAAGGCGAGAATCGTCAGGTTGGGAATCGGATTGTTGATCCCGAAGCCGAAGAGACCCGACGCAGACGAGTTGTTGTCGCCGCCGCGCGTCCAGAGCCACGCCTGATTACCGGTATCGACGCCGGCCCAGATGTCGAGGAACGGCATGACATGGCTGACCGACAGGAAGCCCGTGTGCTTCAGCGGAATGCCATAATTGAAGATGTAGGAATGGGTGTAGAAGAAGTTCCCGGTCGCATCGATGACTTCATAGCCGATCGGCGTCGAATACATGCCCGCCTTTACGTCGATGCCGCCCGAGAAGATCACGGGCAGATGGGCCTGACCGTTGAGCTCGGTGATGTCCCACTGGTAAGGGCTGTTGGTCGCGCGATCCCAGACCGTGAAGTAATGGGTGATGCGCGCATCCGTGCCGTAGAACAGCTGCGCCTTGAAGCCCCAATCGAGGCCGGTCGCGGCGGGATCGAGGTCCTTCTCCGCGGTCACCATCAGCTGATTCATGCGGAAGGTATTGGAGCGGTCCGTGAACAACTGGCCGAAGTTGGTGTTGTTAGCGGGATCGTCGACATTGACGTTCGTGCCCGCCTCGACATGGCCCGAGAACATGATCGGGCCTACCGGCGTGTTCACCGTCGGATGCGGCGGCGCTTGATCATCGGCACGCGCAGGTCCAGCAGCGGCAAGGCCAACCGCCAAAGCGATCGCGGCAGCACCGGTGAGGAAACGATGATTCATGTTTTCTTACCCCTTCTCTTGAGACCAAAACATTCACCCACTCGACGCCAGGTCCCGACGGCGCCTAAATAATGGGCAGCTTGCCTAGTAAAACAGCCCCCGACTCAATACTGGCCTTAGTTCCCCTACTGCCAGGACGCCGCCGTTACTTGCGGAGAAATCCATTTACCCGGCGATTACGACGCGAATGTAAGAGGCCACGATTGAATAAATCAATTCCTGCCCGGCAACCGCAGGCTAAATTCCTCGGAGTGATGCGTGAAAGACACAGTTGAGGGGGCCCGAGGCGAATCAGGTGATGCAACTTCTTGCTTGCGCCCGCTACCACGGCCAGAGCCGTTAATCTAAAATTGACGTATGGGGGAATCGAGAGGCGCCTGGCGCCCGCTTTTGAGGAGGCCGAGCCCGTGAAAAAACTACTGATCGGCGCGGCAATTGTGATCGTCGTGATCATCGCCGCCGCTTTCGTCGTCCCCTTCTTCATACCTGCGGATACCTACAAGTCGAAGGTGATTGCTCTCGTTAAGGATCAGACCGGACGAGACTTGCGCATCGACGGACCGGTCCATTTTTCTTTGCTGCCGAGCCTTTCCCTCGCGGCCAATGATGTCGCCTTGTCGAACGCACCCGGCGCCGTGGCGCCGAGCATGGTGCAATTGAAGGAACTCGACGTGAAGCTCGCGCTCTTGCCGCTGCTTCACGGCGCCGTCGAAATCGCGCAGTTCAAGCTGGTCGAGCCCGCGATCAATCTGGAAATCGACAAGCAGGGCCGCCCCAATTGGGTATTCGCGACATCGGCAAAACCGGCCGCGCCGGCGCCTTCGGCGCCATCGACCGCTCAGCCGGCAAGCGGCGGCGGCGGACTTTCTTCGCTCAGCCTTGGCGATGTCAGCATCGTCAACGGCCAGGCCAGCTATCTCGATCAGCGCACCGGCGAGAAGCGCGTCTTGAGCGACATCAATATGGAGCTGTCGCTACCGAGCCTCGCCGCGCCTCTTAACGCCAAAGGTTCGGCGAGCTGGAACGGCGAGAAAGTGGCCTTGAGCGCGAATGTCGCTCGCCCCGGCACTTTGCAGACGGGCGGCACGAGTCCCGTCGCGATCTCGCTGACGGCCACGCCCATCACTTTCGATTTCCAAGGCGAGGCGACGGGCGCCGCGCTCTCGAAGCTGAGTGGCACCACCAATCTCACGGTGCCGTCGGTGCGCGGCCTCGCCAAATGGGTGGGTATCGCCTTTGCGCCACCGGGCACCGGCTTTGGGCCGCTGAGCATCAAAGGCAAGATCGACGTGGCGGGCAGCAAAATGGCCTTTAGCAATGCTACGCTCTCGCTCGACGCCATCAGGGGCACGGGCAACATCGCGATCGATACGAGCGGCGCGCGGCCCGCGCTCTCGGGCCGACTCGACGTCGATAAGCTCGATGTGAACCCCTATCTCCCGCCCGAAAGCGGCGCGACCTCAAGCGCCGCGCCGGCAGCGCCGTCCGGCGGAGCGGCCAAATCATCCGGCTGGAGCGATGCGCCGCTCGATCTGTCGCCGCTGAAGACCGCCGATGCGGAGTTCAATCTTAGCGCCAATTCGATTCTTTATCGTAAGATCACAATCGGCAAGAGCGCGCTCGGCCTCCATCTGAAGAACGGACGCTTCGAGGCGGATCTGACCGAGATGGCGCTCTATCAAGGCAAGGGGCAGGGCAAGGTCGTCGCCGATGGCAGCGGCGCCGTCCCGGCAATCGCCGCGAGTTTCGACCTCGGCGGCGTCGCCATCCAACCGCTGTTCCGCGACGTGGCGGGTTTCGAGCGGCTGACCGGGACCGGCAGCTTTGCTCTCGACGTCTCCGGCCATGGCAAGAGCCAACGCGACATCGTCGGCGCGCTCAACGGCAAAGGCAATCTCAACCTCGCCAATGGCAAGATCGAGGGCGTCAATCTCGTCTCCTTCATGAAGAACGTCGCCTCCTCGGCGATGGGCGGCCAAGGCGGCGGCAATGATACGAGCTTCGGCTCTTTGACCGGGACCTTCGTCATCACCAACGGCATTCTGCACAATAATGATCTGAAGCTCACCTCGCCCGAGGTGCCGATGACCGGAGCCGGTACCGTCGATCTGCCGCAGCGGCAGGTCGACTATAAGCTCACCCCCAGCGTCGCAGGCATCGTTGCCGTGCCGGTCGACATTACCGGCCCTTGGGATAATCTGAGCTATCGCCCCGATGTCAGCGGCATCGCGAAGGATATCGCGAAAGATCCGGGCAAGGCGCTCAACGCCATCCAGGGTGGCGGCTCGGGAGCGAAGAACATGCTCAAGGGATTGCTGGGAAAATAGCCGCGATGATGCCGCTGCAAACACGATGAGTGATACGGCGACAACGGCAGCGAGCACCGTCACCATCCCCGCCGTCGCCGATCTCGATCCGCTCGATCTGCCCGCCGCCATGGCCGAATTGCGGCGGGCGATCGAGCGCGAGCCGGCCAGCGCGGAGCTTCATTTCCGTCTCGGCGAATGCCACCGCCGGCGCGGCGAGTTCGGCCTCGCGATTCACGCGTTCGAGCGGGCGATTGCGCTCGATGCCGGCCACTTCGCGAGCTATCGCAGCGCCGCCGATGCGGCGCTGGCCGAAGCGCGGAAGCTGACCGCCAGTAACAGCAAGGCGGCGCGCGATCTCCATAAGTTCGCCGCGATGTATCTCCTGGCGCTGGGCAAGCAGCAGCACCGCCTCTATCTCGACGCCGCCGAAGCGAGCTTTCGCGAGGCCACGCAGCTCGACCCGAAAAATGCGGAAGCGTTTTGGGCGCTCGGCGACTTTCTCCAATCCCGCGGCCACTACAGCGAAGCGGAGAAGCCGCTGCGCCGCGCGCTCGCGATCGATCCGCGCATGGCGCATGCCTATGTCAGCCTCGGCAGCACTTTCCAATCGCGCGGCCGCTATGAAGAGATGGAGGCAGCCTATCGCAAGGCGCTGTCGTTGAAGCCCGATCTCCAAGAGGTGCGGCACGGGCTCGCCACGATCCCGTTGATGAACATGCTCTATGACGACAGGACGACGCCGGCGGCGATTCATGCGCGGCATCGCGCCTGGGGCGACGAATTCGCGGCGCAATTCGCCGCCATCCGAGCGGCGGCACCGCCTTTTGCCAATACGCGCGACCCCGACAGAACGCTGCGCGTCGCCTATCTCTCACCGGATT
>CAYMNX010000215.1:0-4012 GCA_964391905.1 uncultured Rhizobiaceae bacterium | reverse complement strand
ATTGAGCGCGCCCGACAGGATCGCGCCGATGACCCGGCTGCCGTAGCTCGCTGCGGCGGAGCGGAACAGGGGGTCGATAGCGGGGCGCGCGGAATTCTCGCGCGGCCCGCGGCGCAATAGGATATGCCCGTCATGGACGAGCAGATGATTCTCCGGCGTCGCCACATAGATATGTCCAGGCTTGATGATCTCGCCGCTCGCGGGGCGGGAGACCGGAAGGCGCGCCGCCTTGTCGAGAATGGAGGCGAGATAGCTGTGCCTGCCGATATGGATGACGATCAGCACGGCCGAGGGAAGACCGGTCGGGAGATCGCGCACCAGATCCTTCAAAGGCTCCAGGGCTCCCGCCGAGCCGCCGATAACGATAAGATCGCGATGCGCTGAGTCCATGGCCGGGTCGCTCCCGCGCCGAATGGCCGGAAATCGGCTGCGTTGCGGCGTTCTTTTCTAACCGCGCGCGACCGCTTTGGTTGCTGCCGTAACAGTCATTAAAATGCCATCTTCCCCTTTCAGCGTGGGGCTATTGATAGAATGATGGGGCGCGTGGCTGGAGCGGCGGGGCGCGCAGCAAGCTTACCTGAAGCACATCTCTGTAAAGCTTCCGACCGGAGCGCGGGCAACGTTTCCGAAGGACAATTGTTACTCTCTGATAGGGTAATTACGTGTGGGTCAGGAATGAGCGATGTTGCGGACCGGATACGGCAATGGCGCATGAAAGCCGAAGAGCTGCGTACCACGGCCGACCATATCGAGAACCCTTTCGCTCAAGCCTCGTTTCGGCGCATGGCCGAAACCTATGAGCGCCTTGCCGAGGATTTCAGCAGGCGCTTCAGCGATGAGGACGACAAGACCCGCTCGACCGAGGCCGAGTAGAGCAAGGAAAAGTTAGGCTGGATCGACGCTGCCTTCGCGCATGGATGAAACAAGACGGCCTTTCAATGTGTCGATGCTCTCGAGCAGGCGGCGGCTCTCGGCAACGCGCCAACGGCTGCGCCGCAAGCCTTCCTCGATATCGAGAAGATGCATCTGCATTTCCGCGTTTAGCTGCGCGACGGCCAGCGGCGGCTTCGTGGCGCTGGACGTCCGGCCGCCCCATACGCGGCGGCGTTCCTGCCAGACCTCGTAGCCGCAATAGCAATCGGAACAAGCGTCGAAAATAAACGCGGCCAAAGTGAGTGCTTCCCTGTCCTCTTCGGCCAGGAACTCGATCCGCGCCTCGATCGAGCCCTTTTCGTTCGTGAAATAAAGCCTATACCCCAGCATCGGCATTTCTTGCCTCCAGGATAATGACAAATGGCGGGATGGAGGCCGTCGTTCCGCAAGTGATGTCATCCAGCGACATGCTTGCGCCAATTCGTTCAGGTGGTCGCTCTCCGGCATTCTGCCTCCGCCTCACCACCTCATAGAGCCGTCGCTCGCGCACCCTGATCGTCACGTACATTCCTATTTGGTCACCAAGCCGGCGGCATCAAGAGGTCTGCAAGAATTATTGGACCAATATTGCTCTCTTTTCAAGATCAATGCAAATAACACGTATAAATACTTCAAAAGCGAATAATGGGTCGCTCACGCCTTTATGACCGTAGTTGCCATTGGCGGCTGCCGCTCATTGAGCATCCGCGATGGAAAATGCGCCAAAAGCGGTCTTGACGAAGAATGAGTAAGAAACATATCTCTAGAACGAAGCGTCATGAGGAGGCGATCATGGCAGAAATCAGCCGGCCGGAGAGACTTCAGGTCATGCTCGACGCCGACGAGCTGGCGGCGCTCGACGATTGGCGTTTTCAGAAACGCATGCCAAGCCGCGCCGCCGCTGTGCGCGAGCTGTTGAAGCGTGGTCTCAACGCCGACGGCTTCAACGCAGCGAGGGCAGGCGCGAAATCGAGCAGTTTCGGGGTGGTAGAGGAGAGCAATCCCCGTCCGTCGCCCTTGCGCGGGAATGGAAACGCGCAAGCTCATCGAAAGACCTAAAGCAGCGGACTGCCGGAGCGGCAACGCGACGGGCCCCCAGCCGCCTCGTCACCCCTCCATGGTTACGGGCCGATCGATCGGCTCCTGATGGACGCGCCGCTTCGCCTGCCATACCTGGATACCGTGGCATTTGGGCTCGGCGCTGAATTGCATGCGCGCCTGCTTGATCGCGTCATCGTCATCGACCGCCTCGAGATCGGCGGCCTCGATGATATGACGTTCCTTATCAAAGCAATAGGCGCGATAATGCAAGTGTGCTCCCTTCCGACCAAGTTTCTGCCACAAGATCGACGCAATCACGTTACGAGCTTGTGAAGGGGAGCGCTACCCGACCTCACGAGATGTGATCAACTGCCTCCGAAAAGTCACAGCCGCGCAAATCCGCCGCCATGGGCGCGTCATCGAAATGCCATGGTCGAACCTTAGAAGACTTCGATCGGAAAGGCCTTGATGCGCCTGGCATGGACGATGCGGCAGCCCGCGCCCGACGATGGCGCGACCGACGAGCGGAGAAAATTCGGGCGATCGGCGATCAGCTTGGAGCACCCGGCGCACGCGTGGCGTTGTGGGAGCTTGCGCCGTATTCCGAAGAAACAGCACTGCATATCGAGGTCGCGCGTGTCGCTTTGCCGGCGTCGCTCGCCAAACGACGCCATGGCTGAAGCCGCCCGGATCATCACCCGACCCTTCACGGGAGCCGCCGCGCCCCGGCGTCTCTTTTGACGCGATGGATCACTGGGATCAATCACTCAGCGATGCGCTTGGCGGGCTTGCCGCCTTGCTACGCCACGAAGCCGAGCAATGCCTGTTGCAGGCGCGCGATTGCGATCACAAGCTGCTCGCCGAAGAGTTGATCGGGATTGCGGCCGCCTTGCATGAGCGCGCGAGCGAGATCGAGGCAAAACAGCTGCGCGACGTCACGAGCGCCGATCGCCGAAACTGATCTCTTCCGTCCACCCATCGCGTCCCTGCCCCTTAAAGCTCGTGACTTCTCCTTGAGGAAGGAGGACGGCGGTCCGTCGTCACGCAACCCGGCGCTCCATTCGGCGGTTATTGAGCCGTTCGTGGGTTGTCTCGATTACCTCGCTTGACGAAGCGCCTCGTTTGCGCGCTCGCAAATTCGGCGCCGCCGCCCGATCTTTTCGGTTCCTTGACGCGCAAAGACGAGCCCACCGTTCCGACCGAAGGGGTTGGACATGGACGAGATCGGCTTCTATTTCGGCATCTGGATCTTCTTCTTCGTCATCCTGGCCATGGTCGGATTGTTCTCGATCCTCGCGCGGAGACGTTGAGCGTCGGGTCACGCAAAGATGAGATCACGCGCTCGATCGCGCTGTTCGACCCTCACGTTTCCGTAGAACGATCGACCGGAATTTCTCGATAAATTGCAGGCAAAAAATTTCGGAGGATAAATTTTCGGGAAAGCATGAATTCTCTGGCATCGCCTGTCGAAAACGTGCTGTAACCCTGCGCCGCAATCGGCACCGCCGTAGGGGGAACATGGCCGAATATTGGTGCCGCTTCATCGATAGCTGTGGACGCGTTTACGCCTCGGAGAAGCTGACGGCACGCGATGATGCGGAAGCGGTCGCCAAGGCGCGCGTCATCCTGCTGGATAAGCGCGACAGTTTCGAGCTCTGGGAAGGGGCGCGCCTTGTCGATGTCGGGCGCGCGCTTCAAGGCGAGCGTGCCTGCTGAACTTATCCACGTTTCTACAATGCTGTGGATAAGCTACGACCAATCGCGGAGCCGGCTCTTTCACAGAGCCGGCTCCAGACGCATGCGCCGCGTGACTTAACGCGACCTATTCGCGGGTGGCGATCCGGTGGTCGCGCCCGGATGGGACGGCGGAACGCAATTCACTTGCCCGGGCGGGCAATCGAAGGTGTTCATCGGCGCCGGCTCGCGCGCGGTTTGCGGGATCTGGCCCTCCTGCCTCATCTCGTTGCGCGAGGTGCCGGGCGTGTTGCCGGGCGTCTTGTTGTTGCCGTTGATCACGCTCGAGCAATTGGGAAAAGCTGGCGAGCAGTTGTTGGGGTTG
>CAYMNX010000214.1:0-2328 GCA_964391905.1 uncultured Rhizobiaceae bacterium | reverse complement strand
GATCGAGGCGGCGACCTTCAGCTTCAAGGTTCCGCTGTCGAGCTTGCCGACCCAGGCGATGCTCTTCTCGGCATCGACGATATTGAGCCTCGATACGAAATTCTCGTAGCCGCTCAACATCACCATGACGACGAGGCCGGCGACGAGGGCAAGGTCGATCATATTGAGCGCGGCGAGGATGATCTCGGTGTCGTCGAGCGAGAAGCTGCGCTCGACGAGATGGAAGAGCTCGAGGAAGAAATGGATCGAGAAGACGAGGAGAAGGACGGCGAGCCCGACATAGAGCGGAGCAAGGAGCCAACGGCTGGCAAAAAGAATGCGCTCGACGATGCGTTCAAGGTCCAAGGGACAACCTCTGCGCTCAAAAAATAAACATGCCTCGGCGGCGGCGCTGCTGCTACGGATATGCCGAGGGGCCAGGACCGACAGAGGCCGCACGTAGCCTATTGAAGCGAAGTTGCGCGTCCAAGTCGATATATGTCGATATATAGAGGCCTGCCGTCGCCCGAGCTGCAGCGGCGATGAGATGATGGTGCCACCGATCATGGCGCACGCGTCGGACGGTCGGTCGAGGTAAGGGATGCAATCGCGGCGAAGATTCGCTACTAAATTGGCGTGCCGCGCCGGTCTCGCGAGCGCACAGGTCAAGATTCGAATGGGCCACAGGGGAGGTTGCAGCGATGAGTCCAATCCACATCAATCCGCCGTTCCACGCCGATCACGTCGGGAGCATGATTCGGCCGCGCAACCTGCTCGAGGCGCGCGCGGCGCGGAACGAGGGCAGGATCACGGCCGAGGCGCTGCGCGCGATCGAGGATACGACGATCCGCGATGCCGTCGCCTTGCAGGAGCGGGTCGGGCTGCAGGCGATCACCGACGGGGAATTCCGCCGCAACAATTGGCGCGATCGCTTCTTCGAGCGGACCGACGGCTACAGCCAGGATAAGATGCCGAGCTCGTTCACCTTCACCGAATTCTCGGGCGAGACGCGCCGCGGCGTGCCGGTCCGCTACACGGTGGCAAAATTGAAGCGCCGCGATCCCATTACCGCCGATGATTTCGCCGCGCTGCAGAAACTGACGACGCGCACCGCCAAGGCGACGATCCCGTCCCCGACCGTCAACCACTTCTTCACCGGCGACAAGGGCCTCGAGACATCGCCCTATGCCGGCGACCGCAAATCCTATTTCGCCGATATCGCCGCGATCTATCGCCAAGAAATCGCCGAGCTGGCAAGGCTCGGCTGCAAATACCTGCAGGTCGACGAGGTGCCGCTCGCGGTGCTGTGCGACCCGAAGAACCAGGATGTGGTCCGCGCGCGTGGCGAGGACCCGCAAGAGCTGATCGACGACTATATCGACCTGATCAATCAATCGATCCGCGATCGGCCGAAGGACATGGCGCTTTGCGTCCATCTTTGTCGCGGCAATTCGGGCCATGGCCAGGCGAGCGGCGGCTACGATCCGGTCGCCGAGCGCCTTTTCCAAAAGCTCGATTTCGACGGCTTCTTTCTCGAGTACGATACCGAGCGCGCGGGCGATTTCCAGCCGCTGCGCTACGTGCCAAAGGACAAGGTCGTCGTTCTCGGCCTCATGAGCACGAAGCTCAAAGCGCTGGAGCCGATCGATGAGCTGAAGCGTCGCGTGGCCGATGCGGCGCGCTTCGTCGACATGGACCGCTTGTGCCTCAGCCCGCAATGCGGCTTCGCCTCGACCGCGGATGTCGGTCGCTTCACGGCCGAGGATGAGGAGCGCAAGCTCGCCCATCTCGTCAGCGCGGCCCAGCAGATCTGGAAATCATAGCGGCCATCGCCGCCGCGCTGCGTCCGAAGGTCGCGCGGCGATTGCGGCAAGATTATGTTAACCAGGCGTCTCTAGCGTCATGTAGGATAACTCTCACCACATTAAGGGGGCGGGCCGTCGCATGTCGCGCGAACGGGACCAATCGGACGCGATTGATCGCGCACAGCAGAATCCCTGGACGCCGCCCGCCCTCGCCGGGCGGGGCGTCCCGGCTTGGGCCGTCGCCAATCTCGCCGTCGCCGCGCTCTATTTCCTGCTGGGCGTGGTGGTGAGCCAATTCTTCGCGGCCTATGGGCTTTTTCCGGCGCCGATCTGGCTGTCCGCCGGCATCGCCATGGTCGCCGCCATGACGGGCGGGGCATACATGCTGCCGGGGATTTTTTTCGGCTCGTTCTTCGCCAACGATCTGCTGTTCGCATCGCCGCTTCCCGTCACGACGCTCATCTCGGTGACCAACGCGTTCGGTCCGGTGGCGGCGGCGCTCGTGCTGCTGCGCCTGCGCCCGGCAAATGGACTCTTCACCTCC
>CAYMNX010000213.1:0-3676 GCA_964391905.1 uncultured Rhizobiaceae bacterium | reverse complement strand
CGCGCGGTCGATGCGGTCTTCGCCCAAGCGCCGGCCAATGAGGGCGTCAGCCTCGACGGCGCGGTCATTCGCCACGAAGCTCATCGGCGCGGCGCTGCAGGTCTTGTCGAGCTGTGGCCGCCGGTCGAGCCCGAGGACGATCCGGCGCCGACCCCGTGGAGCCTGCCCCTGGCGCAGCGCCAATCGCGCGAGCCGCGGGCGCGTCTCGCCCTCGCCATCGCCGCCACAATCAAGCATTGGCTCGCGACCGGCGAGCGGCTCGAGGCGCGCGACCGGCCGATCCGGCCCGGCGACATCATGGTTCTCGTGCGCCGCCGCGGGCCTTTCGTCACCGAGCTCGTTCGTGCCTTGAAGGCCGCCAATGTCAATGTCGCCGGGGTCGATCGCATGCTGCTGGTCGAGCAGCTGGCGGTCGAAGACATGATGGCGCTGGGTCGCTTCCTGCTCTTGCCCGAAGACGATCTGACGCTCGCCACCGTGCTGAAGGGACCGCTCTTCGGCCTCTCCGAAGAGGCGCTCTTCGATCTCGCCCATCGCCGTCGCGGCAGCCTCTGGTCCGAGCTCTTGCGACGCCGCAACGAGAGCCTCTTCTTCGCGCGTCCTGCTGCGGAGCTCAGCGAGCTCTTGGCCCGCGCCGATTTCACGCCGCCCTACGAGCTCTTTGCCGAGATCCTGGGAGCACGCCAAGGCCGCAAGGCGGTGCTGGCGCGTCTTGGCACCGAGGCGGCCGACCCGCTCGATGAATTCTTGACGGCGGCGCTCGCTTATGAGCGCGACCATGGCGTCTCGCTGCAAGGCTTCCTGCACTGGCTGAGCGCGGGCGCCGTCGAGATCAAGCGCGATCTCGACCAAGGCCTGCGCGACGAGGTGCGCGTGTTGACGGTCCACGGCGCCAAAGGGCTCGAGGCGCCGATCGTGTTCTTGCCCGACACCTTACAGATGCCGCAAAAGCCGCCGCGCGTCCTCTGGGGCGAGCGCGATCTGCCGCTCTGGCTGGTCGAACGCCGTGCCATGCCGGATGCGGCGACAACAGCATTGCGCGGGGCGAATCTGCGCCGCGATCAAGAATATCGCCGCTTGCTTTATGTGGCGATGACGCGCGCCTCTGATCGGCTCTATGTCTGCGGCTGGCGCATGAAGCGCGCCTCGCCCGCGGGCAACTGGTACAATATGGTCGCTTCGGGTCTCGCCGAGGCCGGGGCGGAGAAATTCGCTTTCGACTTGCAGCCGCTCCTTAAAGCCGATGGCTGGACGGGCGAGGGCTTGCGGCTTACCACAGCGCAGGCGACGCGTCCCGTCGCGGATCCGCCGCGCTTGCGCCGGGCGGCGGGGACCGCGCTTCTTCCCGAATGGACATGGCGTCCGCCGCCGTCCGAGCCGACGCCGCCGCGCCCTCTGGCACCGTCGCGGGCCAGCGGTGAGGAGCCCGCCGCGCGTTCACCTCTGGGCGGAGACCGTGGCTTCGGCTTCCTGCGCGGGCGGCTCATCCACCGTCTGCTGCAAAGCCTTCCCGCGCTCGATCCGGAAACACGCGAGGCGGCGGCGCGGCGGTTTCTCGCCCGGCCGATCCACGGCCTGCCCGACGCCGCGCAAGAAGCGATCCTGCGCGAGACTCTGGCGGTGTTGAGTCATCCGGATTTTGCCCCGCTCTTCGGCCCCGGCTCCGAAGCCGAGGTTCCGGTCGTCGGTCTGGTCCAGGGGCGGGCTCTTTCGGGCCAGATCGATCGGCTCGTCGTGACGGATCGGGCCGTGCTGATCCTTGACTACAAGACCATGCGTCCGGTGCCGGGGAGCCCTGCAGAAGTGCCGGAGGCCTATCTTCACCAGCTTGCCGCCTACCAAGCCGCTGTCAGCGCTGTCTATCCGGCGAAATCGGTCCATTGCGCGCTGTTATGGACCGACGGGCCGAGCCTCATGCCTATCGACTCCGAGCGCCTTCGTACCTACCTATAGGCAGCCGAAACGCCGTTTCTCTAGGTATTGTCGGTGCAGCCTTGACGGTTCTTTTTGCGCTCGCTTAAGCTGCCCGCCTTGTTCAAAGGAGACCTTTGATGTCCACGACCAAGATCACCGACGCCAGCTTCGACACCGACGTGCTTCGCGCGCCGGGCCCGGTCCTGGTCGACTTCTGGGCCGAGTGGTGCGGCCCCTGCAAGATGATCGGACCTTTCCTCGAAGAAATCGCCGCCGATATGAAGGGCAAGGTGACGGTCGCAAAGCTCAATATCGATGAGAACCCGCAGACCCCAACCAAATACGGGGTTCATGGCATTCCGACACTCATGCTGTTCAAGAATGGCCAGGTCGCGGCGACTAAAATCGGAGCACTGCCGAAAAGTAAGCTCATTGAATGGGTTAGCTCGGTTCTGTGAGCCGCCTGCCGCTTTCGGCGGCATCCTAAGCCTTCGTCAACCATTTTGCCGCATTGTCGTCTCGTGCGGTTGTCGGCTGGTTCGCTGCCCAGGCGGTAGCAACGAGCGGAGACGGGGGGCGCCGCGCTCGCGCGGGATAATGGAAGCAGCGGCGCCATGCAGAAGATTCTGGTCATCGACGACAATGCCGTCGTGCGCAATACCATCGTCCAGATCCTCGAGGGCGAAGGCTACGAGGTCGTCAGCGCTGAGGATGGCCGGCGCGGCTTGAGCGCCTTCCGCAGCGAGCGGCCCGACCTCGTCATCACCGACATCATCATGCCGGAAAAAGAGGGTATCGAGACGATTCGCGACATTCGTGGCGAATGCCCGAATGCGAAAATCATCGCGATCTCGGGCGGCGGCCGCATCGGCAACACGGATTTTCTTCGCATCGCGCGCCAGCTTGGCGCGAGCGATGTGATCGCCAAACCGCTCGACCCCGATCATTTCATCAGCGTCGTGCGCGATCGTCTTACCACGAATTAGACGGCGGAGGCGCAAGCAAGCGCATGGTGAGGGCGCTTCTCCATCGGCTGCGTGTTTCGTCATTGCTTGCGGCACCGCTTCGACTTCAGCCTTCGGCGTGCCGCGTTCGCGGCATTTTCGCCCACCTCTTCGCCGCGCTCCGTCGCCACGAGGTCTTGCTGGCCGAGATCTCGCAGAGCGAGGAAAAATTTCGCGCGCTGATGGCGGCTCTGCCTGATCCCGTCGTCATCATCGATCAGTCGCTTAAGATTAACTTCGTCAATACGGCGGCGGAGCAGCTCTACGGCTACGAAGCGGGCGGAATGAACGGTCTCGACATCCGCAACCTCATGGCGCCGCAGAACCGCCAGCACGACCTAGAGGGGATGCGGTGGACCTTCGCCAATTGGAAGACCTCTCATGGCATTCACGGGCTGGAGCGGATCGCTATGCGCCGCGACGGCCGTGAGTTCGCCGTCGAAATCAACGCGACCACCTACGAATCGCCAGCCGGGCGCATGCTGATTACGGTCATTCGCGATATCGAGAAAAGGCGCGAGAAAGATCGTGCCTTAAGCCGCAGCCGCGAAAATCTCGCGCGGGCGCAACGTGTGGCAGGGGTCGGCAGCTTCGAGGTCGATTTCGTCACCGGAGAGCGCAATTGGTCGGACGAGTTCATGCGCATCTGGGGTGTTACCCACAAGCCCCAGCAAGGTGCGATCGAATTTCTGACCCGGCTTATCCATCCCGAGGACCGGCAAAAATTCACCGCGGGCCGCGAGGCGGTGCTGGCCGGC
>CAYMNX010000212.1:0-1760 GCA_964391905.1 uncultured Rhizobiaceae bacterium | reverse complement strand
GCCTTCGGCGAGCTCAGCGCCGAGATCGTCTGGCAGCGCGGCGACAAGATGGGCAGTCGCTTCACCGCCGATCCCGAGCACGTCGCCGGCATCATCGGCGCGTCGCTGGCGCTTTGACCCGCCGGCAACGATCAAGCGATGATGCGCCGCAATCGCGCGGCGCCGATTTGCGGATGGGTGGTGGGCGCTGGAGGGATTGAACCTCCGACCCCTACCATGTCAAGGTAGTGCTCTCCCGCTGAGCTAAGCGCCCTAAAGAGGTTCGGCGGTTTAACCCAATTCACCGCCGAAGACAAGATCGCCGCCGCCAACTCGGATCAGGCGGCGAGAACCCGCTGGATCTCGGTGACGAGCTGGCGGAGATGAAACGGCTTTTCCAGCACCGTCGCCTCGGTCGCCATCTGCCGCGCCTCGCGCAGCGCGACGGCGGCGAAGCCGGTGATGAAAATGACGCGCAAATGCGGCCACATATCGCAAGCGCGGCGCGCCAGCTCGATGCCATCGAGGCCCGGCATGACGACGTCGGCAAGCAACAGGTCGACCGCGTGCTCGGAGAGCCGCGTCAGCGCCGCCTCGCCATCCGCATAGTCGTTCACCTCATGCCCAGCGCGGCGCAGCGCGCGGGCGAGAAAGAAGCGCAAGTTATCGTCATCCTCGGCGAGGACAATTCGGGCCATGATTTTTCCGCCAGTTCCTTCCCGAAAACTTAGCCGGAAATTTAGCGTTCGCGAATAAAGGAAGTATTGACGCTCTTGCAGCCGGGGGATGACAGAACCGGCGGAATGCCTCTAAATTTGCCTTATGGAAGGGCATGTGGCATCCGTTGCGGCGATGAAGCCGGCGGTCGAGGTGGTGGCGGCCGGCAGCCAAACCCTCCCCCTGGTCCTCGCCTCGCCCCATAGCGGCATGACCTACCCGCCCGATTTCCTCGCCGCCTCGCGCCTCGATCCCTTGAGCCTGCGCCGCTCCGAGGACAGCTATGTCGATGAAATCTTTGGCGCCGCGCCGGTCCTGGGCGCTCCGATGCTGAAGGCCCATTTCGCCCGCGCCTATCTCGACCCCAATCGCGAGCCGTTCGAGCTCGACCCAGGCATGTTCGAGGATCTGCTGCCGGATTTCGTCAACAGCCACTCGCCCCGGGTCCGGGTCGGTCTCGGCACCATCGCCCGCGTCGTCGCCTCGGGTGAGGAGATCTACGCGCGCAAGCTGCGCTTTGCCGAGGCGCTGCAGCGGATCGAGGAGCTCTACCGCCCCTATCACCGCTCGCTCATCGAGCTCCTCGAGGCGACTCGCAGCCGCTTCGGCTTCTATCTCCTTCTCGACTGCCATTCGATGCCGTCGACCACCTTGCCGCTGAGCCGGAGCGGCGCGCGCGGCCGCGTCGATATCGTTCTCGGCGATTGCCACGGCACCTCCTGCGATCCGGTCGTGTCGAATACGGCGCAGCGCTTCCTGACCGATAAGGGCTACACGGTGGTCCGCAATTCGCCTTATGCCGGCGGCTTCACCACCACCCATTACGGCAAGCCCGGCGATGGCGGCCATTGCCTGCAGATCGAGATCGGCCGCGGCCTTTACATGGATGAGCGCAGCTACGAGCGCAAACCCTTCTTCGCGCGCCTCGCCGCCGATATGCGCGACCTCGCCATGGCGCTCGCCGCGATTGATCCAGCGGCGTTGAGGCCGGCGTGAACGACGCGTCGTCGCCGCTTGTGTTGCGCGATTGCCGGGACGACGACATCGCCGCGATCACGGCGCTG
>CAYMNX010000211.1:0-4883 GCA_964391905.1 uncultured Rhizobiaceae bacterium | reverse complement strand
GAGAAAGGCCGTGTGAACCTGGCGGAAGATGAGCTCGGTCACGCTCGGATCGTCGGTCTTAAAATTATGCGCCTGGGCCCAGAAGTAATGCGTCGTCGTTTCGGTCTCGGGGGTGATCGCATTCAAATTGCGCATCGAGATGCCGTGCGAGCGGTCGCCATCGCGCGCGCCCGTGCCGGCACGCGCGCAGCCGACATCGAGCCGCACGAAAGCGGGCGGCGTGTATTCGATGATCTGCCAGCGATCGACCCGCTCGTCGGCGGTGAAACCGCCGGCCTTCTGGAAGAAGGGCGGCGCCGGATGATCGAGCATCCAGCGCGTCACGCAGACGCGATTGTCGTCGCGCTCGGTCTTGATGGGCGCGGCTGCGATCGCCTGTGTCCCGAGTGTCGTCGGATGGACGAATTGGAGATGCGTCAGGTCGAGCAGATTTTCGACGATGAGGAGATAGTTGCCCTTCAAATCGAGCCGCTCGCCTTTCGCGCGCCAGTGGGGATCGTCCATCCAATGGAAGTCCTCGATGAGGTTGGGATCGGCGAGCGCGGGATCACCCATCCAAATCCAGATCCAGTGATAGCGCTCGACCACCGGGTAGGAGCGGACCTTGGCACTCGGCGGGATCTCCTTCTGGCTCGGCACGCGGAAGCAGGCGCCGCTCGCATCGTAAATGAGACCGTGATAGAGGCATTCGACATCGCTGCCTTTGAGCTTTCCGTGCGAGAGCGGCATGTGGCGATGGCAGCAGCGATCCTCGAGCGCCGCCGGTGCACCGTCTTCGCGACGCCAGAACACGATCGGCTCGCCGCAGATCGTGCGGGCGAATAATTCTTGGCGGCGCACCTCCCAATCCCAGGCGGCGACATACCAGAAATTGCGCGGGAACATGGCCGTATCCTCCATCTGGGCTTTTCTATAAGCCCATTCTCGACGAGAGCGTTGCGAAAATCTACCCTCTCGGGGAAATCCGCGCCAAGGGAGGAAGCGGCGATGCCGAGCGATATCGATAAGATCGCGCGCGAGGCGCTGGACGCGATCGAGAGCCGCCGGCAAATCGCATCCTTCTCGGCACGGTTTCCGGATTTCGATCTCGATGCGGCCTATCGCGTCACGGCGGCGGTGAGGCGCTTGCGCGAAGCGCTCGGCGAGCGCCCGATCGGGCGCAAGATCGGCTTCACCAATCGCACGATCTGGAACGAATACGGCGTCTACGGGCCGATCTGGGGCCATGTCTATGACCGCACCGTCCGTGACCTCGCCGCAATCGACGAGACATTCGCGCTTGCCGGGCTCTTGGAGCCGCGCATCGAGCCCGAGATCGTCTTCGGCCTTGCGCGCGCGCCGCGGCCCGATATGGACGAGGCGCAACTGCTCGGCTGCATGGCCTGGGTCGCGCATGGCTTCGAGATCGTGCAGTCGATCTTTCCGGGCTGGAAATTCTCGGCCGCCGACACGGTCGCGGCCTTCGGCTTGCACGGCGCCTTGCTGATCGGGCCGCGGCATGCGATCGGGGAGGGAAACTGGCTCGAGACGCTGGCGCGCTTTGCGATCGACCTGCAGCGCGACGGCGCGACTCTCGATCGCGGCCATGCGGCGAACGTCTTGGGCGGGCCGCTTTCAGCGCTCCGCCATCTCGTCGCGTTGCTCGCACGCGATCCAATCAATCCGCCGCTCGCGGCGGGCGAGATCGTTACCACCGGCACGCTGACGCGCGCGCTGCCGATCGCGCCTGGCGAGATCTGGACGACGGCGCTTACGGGCGTTGGGCTCGCGCCGCTTCGCGTCCGCTTTGCGTGAGCGTCGCCGCGGATATGGGCTGCGGCTCGCGGTCGCGAAACCAGACGCCGCAAGCCACCGCGACGACGTTGACCGCGCCGTTGCCGGCGAGGGCCAAGCCCAGCGCCAGAAACACGCCCGCAAGCCCGAGATGAAGATGGAGCGCGACGAAGCCGCCGGCGATCGCGACCGTCACGCGCAAGCCCGCGGCCAGAAGCGGCCAGGCGAGGCGGCCCGCGCCTTGGCTGGCGAAATAGAGCGCGAGCCCCGTGCCGAAGAAGCCATAGAACGGGCCGACATGACGCAGATATTGCGCGCCCGTTTCCAGCATGGCGGGATCATCGCCGAAGAGCGACAGCCAGAGGTGCGGCGCCAGCGCGCCGCTAAGGCCGATCGCCTCGGTGATGAATCCCGCAATCGCGGCACCGGTCCAGGCGACACGCAGCGCGCGCGCGTGCCGGTCGGCGCCGATTGCGGTACCGACCATCGCCGCAAGCGGCGCGCCGAGGCCGAAGACGAGCGGGACCAACAGATATTCGAGCCGCGAGCCGGTGCCATAGCCGGCGACGGCGGCAGGCCCATAGGCGCCGACGAAGCCGGTCGCGGTGGCGATGGTGATGTTGGTGGTGACGCTGATGAGCGAAGAGACGGCGCCGACGCGCAAGATCTCGCGTGTCGGTGTCCAGGCGAGGCGCGGCGGCTTGCTCGGGGGACGAAGCACGCCGCGGCCCGACCAGAGAAAGCCGGCGAAGATCGCGCCGCCGACAATGTAATACGATATGACGGCGGTCGCGCCGCCGATGATCCCGAGATGCGGGAACGGTCCCCAGCCCATGATCAAGGCGGGAGAGAGCGGGATCAGCACGATGGCGCCGGCGGTGCTGACCGCGGCCGGCATGATCATGTTGCCGGTGCCGCGAATGACCGCCGCCAACGAGTTGAAGAGCCACAGCGGGATCGCGCCGGCGAAGACGAGATTGGAGTAGGCAAGAGCCGCGGCGAGCGATGCATCGCGTCCACCCATCGCTCGAAAAAGCAGCGGCCCGAGCGACAGCGCGGCGATCGTCGTCAGGACGCCGAGCCCCAACGCGATCGCGACCGCGTGCCAAGCGAGGATATTGGCGCTCTCCCGTCGCCCGGCGCCGAGGGCGCGCGCAACCGCCGAGAGAATTCCGCCGCCCATCGCGCCGGCCGACACCATCTGAACCAGCATCAGGATGGGAAAGACGAGCGCCATCCCGGCCAGCACGTCGGTGCCGAGCTTGCCGACGAAGTAGGTCTCGATCAGGCCGATCGAGGCCTGAACCAGCATGATCACGACATTGGGGGCGGCGAGCCGAAGCAAGGTCGCGCCGATCGGCGCGTCGAGCAAAGTCCGCGTACGTGGATCCATCGCGAAGGGCACCTCACTGACTTCGATAGGACTCAAAATAGGTGCATATACGCCTACTTGCAAGCGCGTATATGCGCCTTTTCCAAGGCTTCAGATGAGGGATCGCTTCATGCCATCCGTGAGGATGCCGTTGAAGAGAGGGCCGGTGAGGGGGCTATCAGCTTTTCTGTCCGACGGCGTCGGAGATGCATTTCTTGGTGAAGCTCGTCTTGGCCGCGCCGCTCAACTTCTTGCCGGCGGCGGACGCGTTGCAGCTCGACTGCGCGTCCTTCTGACATTTGGACATGAAGCTCTGCAAAGCGGCTCCGGAGAGGTGCTTGCCGGTCGCCTGGGTCATGCAGGTATCCGCCGCGAAAGCCGTACCGGCGTTAAGCGCGACGATCATGCCGATCACGAATCCTCTCATGATTTGCCTCCGCGATTGCTACGGCCCGTCGATCTCCTTCGCGCAAAGATTTCGCCGGCGTCGCACTGAGGCGAGAGCCGGAACGGACATAAAGCCATTACTCGCTCTTCGGCGCGCCCAGAACGATCCCATATTCCTGCTGCACTGCGGGCGCGGCCGCTCTGCCGCCATCCGTCCAGCCTCAGAGCTGCGCGGCGGAAAACGTGTTGCAGCTTTCCACGGTTCCGTTTTTGAGACCGGCGGTAAACCAGCGCGTGCGCTGTGCCGCCGAGCCGTGGGTGAAGGCGTCGGGCACGACGAAGCCTTGCGAGCGCTTTTGCAGCGTGTCGTCGCCGATCGCCGACGCGGTCTGCAGCGCCGCCTCGATATCGCCGGGCTCGAGGAATTTCCACTTCTGCTCCGAATGATTCGCCCACACGCCGGCGAGGCAATCGGCCTGCAGCTCGACCCGAACTTGAATCTGATTCGCCTCGCCCTCGCTTGAAGCGGCGCGCTGCAGCTGTCGCGCCTTGGGCAGAATGCCGAGCAGATTCTGCACATGATGGCCGACCTCGTGCGAAATCACATAGGCTTGCGAAAACTGGCATGCCGCGCTGCCGACTTGGCAGCCGCGAAAGCGCGTCTCGATCTGACGGAAGAATGACGTGTCGAGATAGACCTTCCGATCATTGGGGCAATAGAACGGGCCCATCGCGGACTGCGCGGCGCCGCAAGCCGAAGCCGTCACCCCGGAAAACAGCACGAGCTTCGGCGCCTCGTAGCGGCTGCCGCGCTCGCGGAAAATTTCGCCCCAGCGGTCTTCGGTGTCGCCCAGCACGGCGGCGACGAACTGACCGGTCTGGTCGCTGGGCGTGCCGCTCTGGCCGACGGTCCCGGGCGCATTGGGGTAGGATGTCTCGGAGGAAGGACCGCTGCCGGTGACATCGATGTCGTTGAGCAAGGTGAGCGGATCGACGCCGAACAGCCACGCGAGCAGCAGCAGAATGACGATCGAGCCGATGCCGATATGTCCGCCGCGCACCGGGAAGCCGATGCCGGGACCCGTTGACCATCCGCCGCCGCCCATGCCACGGCGGTCCTCGACATTCTCGCTACGGCGAAAATCGCTCCAGCGCATCGAACTCTCCTGTTGCGCAACGAGGAGCGGGGCGGCGTGAAGCACGCCGCGTCGGTCGTCTAAGATTCATATTGCAGCCGACATGCACGGCTACAATCGAAAGATAGTCTACGCACGCGCGGTTTTCAACGACGGGAAGCCCGAAGACACAACCGCCGCGCGATTGCGGATCGTCTTAAGCGCCGCCCGGCGCT
>CAYMNX010000210.1:0-8496 GCA_964391905.1 uncultured Rhizobiaceae bacterium | reverse complement strand
CAATGGGCGGAGCGCATGACCGCCGCCGGCGCCGGGGAGATTCTGCTGACCTCGATGGATCGCGACGGCACCAAGGCCGGCTTCGATCTCGGCCTGACGCGCGCGGTCGCGGATGGGGTGCGCATTCCCGTGATCGCCTCGGGCGGGGTCGGCACGCTCGAGCATTTGGTCGAAGGCATTCGCGAGGGCCACGCGACGGCGGTGCTGGCGGCGTCGATCTTCCACTTCGGCACCTATCGCATCGCCGAGGCGAAAGCCTACCTTGCCAAGGGAGGCATCGCGGTGCGACCCTAACCCTCGGGGAGGGAACCATGCGGCTTGCCAAGCCGATCGCCTGTCTCCTTGCTGTTGTCGCGCTGATCGGCGATGCCGCAGCGGCTGGCTCTTCACCAAATCGGGCGATTATTATCGCGATCCGGATGATCTGCCCGATCTTGCGGCGCTGCAGTCGAATATCGATACGCAGCAGCAGCTGGGCTTCTTGAAATCTCGTTTCGATGTCAACCGTTACGCCGATCTCAGCCTGGTCAAAGAAGCCGCGCGTGGTCTAACCGAGCGAAGGGAGTGAAATGATGAACGCCAAAACCGTTCTGCAGAAACTCGACGAGGTCGTCGATGCCTATTGCAAGCGCAACCGCTTTCAATGCGAAGACATCACGCCCGGCCGCGCCCGCACTTTCGTGAAGCAACACCGTCTCAACACGCGCCAGCGCAATTCCGTGCTGAAGCTCCGCGTCGCAACCAACGTCCCGGATTGGGATACGAAGATGAAGATTCTCAAGGCGTGCACCCAGGAGGTGATCGCCGATGACGAATACGGTCATGGCAAGCCGCACTGGCAGATTCTCGAGGAAATGGGCATCGCGATCGGCATGAATCAAGATGAGATCCGCAGCGCCAAGCCGTTGCCCAGCACCGAGATCGCCTGGGCCGCGTGGTCGGGGCTCATGTCGAACAAGCATTGGCTCGAAGGCATCATCGCCAATGCCTGCGCCGAGCGCGCGAATGTCCCGGGCTATGGCTATGGCGACAATCGCGAGCACGGCAATTCCTGGGTGCAGCGCCGGCGCTGGAAGAAGCGCTTCAACCTCACCGACGCGCAGGTCGAATTCTGGGCCGTGCATGAGGAGGCCGATATCGAGCATTCCAACCTCGCCTGGGAGGCGGTTGCGGAGCACGCGACGCGCCTTCACATGGAAGACGAGGTCGTCCATGCCTGCGAGGTCAATCTCGGCGTCTGGGAAATGTACTGGCACGGCATCTGTGATGCCGGCGATCGATTGGATCAATGAGGTAGAAATGGCGGATATCGACGGCTCCATCCTCGACCGGCTCTTCGGCGTCATCGCGGCGCGGCGCGGCAGCGACCCCGAGCTTTCCTATACGGCGAAGCTCTTTGCCGCGGGCATGCCGCGCATTGCGCAAAAGCTCGGCGAGGAGGCCGTCGAGACCGTCATTGCCGCGGTGAAGGGCGATCGGGGACTCATCGGCGAGAGCGGCGATCTGCTCTATCACCTGCTCGTGCTCTGGGCCGAAGCGGGGGTCGCGCCGAGCGAAGTCTGGCAAGCGCTCGAGACGCGGATGGGCATCTCGGGTATCGAGGAAAAGAGATCGCGCGGCCGTAGCGGCTAGCCGCACCTCAGGCAGGCGCCGTGAAGTTGCCCGGGCTCTTGGCGGTGGCGCGCCATTCGGGCTTGCGGTCCCTGGTTGCTTCGGAAAGCGCCTTGCGCACGCCAGGCGCATCGAAATCCTTCGTATAGACGGGGCTGCCGGGCTGTTGCCGCCACGATTCATCGAGCCCGCCATTATCGACGGCATCGAAGCCGAGCTCGTCGATGAGGCGCATGACCGTGGCTTTGGCTTTCGCGTCATCCCCCGAAACAGGAAGCGCGATTCGCCCCGGCGTGCCGGCCGGCCGGCCACGCTCCAATAGATGCCGCGCGTAGATGTTGTTGAAAGCCTTGATGACGGGATGGCCGAGCTGCTGCTCGACCCACCGGCTTTCGGGCAGACCGTTCTCGATGCCGTCGATCCGCCCGTCGCGCTGCTGCGGGTAATAGTTCCCGGTATCGATCACGACGAGATCCTTGTCCGACTTTGCGAACAATCCGGCGGGTAGCTTCGGTATATTTTTCTCGGGGATAGTGACGACGACCAGATCGACATCGCGCACCGCGTCGCGGACCGCAACGGGCGTTGCGCCGGTCTCTGCCGCCAAATCCTTGAGTGTCTCGGGTCCGCGTGAGTTGGCGATAAAAACCTTATGGCCGAGCGCCGTAAGCCGCCGCGTGAGCGTGCCGCCGATTTGGCCTGCGCCGATGATGCCGATCCTCATGTTTCGCTCCTTGCATCTTGAGCCTGACCTCGCGCCGCGAGAGCGCCTTTGCCCGATATGGGCGCTTGCCGCGCGCGGGCAAGTCCCGGCGATGGTCCGGATGCCTTGACCCGCTCGCCGATTTCGTCATGCTCTCACCAACCGACCCGGAGCTTCGATGCCTCATGGCCTATGACACCAACAACATCTTCGCCCGCATCCTGCGTGGCGAGATTCCGTGCAAGAAAGTGTTCGAGAACGAGCACGCGCTTGCCTTTCATGACATCAACCCGCAGGCGCCGCTTCATATCCTCGTCATTCCGAAGGGCGCCTATGTCTCCTTCGATGATTTCTCCGAGCGGGCTTCGCCGGACGAGATCGTCGGCTATATCCGGGCGATCGGCGAGGTGGCGCGCGCCCAGGGCGTGGCGGCGAGCGGTTATCGCATCCTTGCCAATCACGGTGTCGACGCGCATCAGGAGGTGCCGCACCTCCATGTTCATATTTTCGGCGGGCGGCGGCTCGGACGGATGTTGCCGAAAGATTAATTTAACGCATCGATTCGCTGAATATTAAGAGAACGTTCCTAGGCTCAAGAACCTAGGAGGGTGTGGCAGTGAGTTCTCGCAACCAGGCGGTGGTCGATCCCGTCGCCATGGAATCGGCGGATAGCCCGGCCGCGACGACGGAAGTCGTGATGCGGACGGTGTTCCGTGCCGACGGCACCATCTTCTTGCAGAATGCCGCCGCGCGCGAGAATTTCATGGCTCCCGAGGGCGAGAATGCCACCGCCCATCTCTTCCTGCGCCATTTCGTTTCGTTGCGGGAAGCAACGGCCGTGCTCGCTTCCGTATTGCGCGGCGAAATTGCGCGAGCCGAGCTTCCGGTGCATACGCGTGCCGGCATTCGGCGGCTGCGCTTCGTCGCGGCGCCCCTCGAGACGCCCGCAGGCGAGAGGATGATAAGCCTTGCCGAGGCGCCGTTCGCGCCCAGCATCCCCAAGGGAACCGAGCAGCAGCTCCGGGACTATGCCGAAGCCGCCGCCGACTGGTTCTGGGAGATGGACGCAAGCCTGCGCTTTTCCTTCATGTGCGAGAGCACGCAGCTCCCGGCCGCGAATTCGGTCCAAAGCTTTGCCGGACAGAGCATCCTTGATATCGCCGCCGCCGATGACGGCGGCAGCGACCGCCAGTCGCTCGCCGATCTCTTGGAGGCGCGGCTGCCGTTTCGCGATCTTCGCTTGCGCTGCAGCGACCGCGACGGCGTCGCGCACGATCTCTCCTTCTCCGGCCTTCCGGTCTTCGGCGAGGACGGGCGCTTCCAGGGCTATCGCGGCATCGCGCGCGATCTCACCCTTCTGGTGCGGGCCGAAAAGCATGCCGCCATCGCGCAAACGCGCCTGATGGATGCGATCGAGTCGATCCCCGAATGCTTCATGCTGCTCGATGCCGAGGACCGGCTGGTGCTGTGCAACAGCCGCTATCGCGAGGTCAATGCCGCCGTGGCGCCGTGGCTGGTCCCCGGCACGCCCTTGGCGGACATCTACCGCGCGAGCCTCGAGCACGGTGCGGTTCGTCCGGCGAGCGGCGCGCTCGAAGGCCGCTTCAAGAGCACGGGCTCGGCCGTCGGCGAATGTCGGATTGGCGAGCGCTGGTTTCAGATCAGCGAGCGCCGGACTCACGACGGCGGCAGCGTCGTCGTGCAAACCGAGATCACGGCACTGAAGCGCCGCGAGCAGGAGCTCGCGGAGAAAAGCGCTTTGCTGCGCGCGACCCTCGACAATGTCCGCCAAGGGCTTTTCGTGCTCGATGACCGATTGCAGATCAAGCTCTGGAACGACCGGATCTGCGAGATGTTCGACATTCCGCACGCGCAAGTGACGGTCGGCGCCCCGATCGTCCCTTTCATTCGCGCGCTGGCGGAGCGCGGCATCTATGGTCCTGGCGCGATTGATGCGGTCGTGGCGCAACGTCTTGCGGCGATGCGCAACGCGCCCGCCTCTGCCGAGGAGCTCGAGCTCGAGGATGGTCGGGTGATCGAGTGCCGGTTCGCGCCGATGCCCGATGGCGGCATCGTTGCGACCTATCTCGACATTACGGCACGAAAGCGCGTCGAGGCTCGTCTTCGCCAGGCGAAGGAAGAGGCCGAGCTTGCGAGTCGCACCAAGACGGAGTTTCTCGCCAATATCAGCCATGAGCTGCGCACGCCGCTGAACGCAATCATCGGCTTTTCCGAAATTCTGAGCGGGCAGATCTTCGGCGCGCTTGGCGATAAGCGCTACGTCAACTATGCGGCCGACATTCATGACAGCGGCCAGCATCTGCTCAATCTGATCAACGACGTGCTCGACGTCTCGAAGATTGAATTCGGCAAGCTCGAGCTCAACGAGGAATCGGTCGATCTCGCCGAGGTGATCGAGTCATGTGTGCGGCTGATGCGCGGCCGCGCCGAGAGCGCTGGTTTGGAGCTGCGGGTCGACACGCCGCAAGATCTGCCGTTCATCCAAGCCGATGCCCGCAGGCTGAAACAGATCCTGCTCAACTTGATGTCGAACGCCGTCAAATTCACGCCGTCGGGCGGCCGCGTTCTGCTACGTGCCGCGATCGAGGCGGACGGGCTGAGCATCGCCGTGGTCGATACCGGCATCGGCATCGCGCCGCACGATCTCGAAAAGGCGATGCGTCCCTTCGGCCAGATCGACAGCCGGCTGGCGCGCAAATATCAAGGCACGGGTCTCGGGCTGCCGCTCACCAAATCAATGATCGAGCTCCATGGCGGCCGTCTCATCCTCGACAGCGAGGCTGGCAAGGGAACCACGGCGACGATCTGGCTGCCGCGCGCGCGCATCATTCGCTTGGCGCCGTCCGCCGCTCGCTCCTGAATCGCGAATCGCGGGGAACGCTCCTATCGGCGGCGCCCGCATCGGCTCGTTAGCCGTGACACCGAGCTGCATCGCCCGTTCGCGCCGCAACGGATTCAACGTCTTGCGCAGTGTCGCTGCTTCGTGCGGTGTCGCCCGTGGCGTCGTTAGCATTTAATTAATGGTCATCGGCATGAACTGGCGATAACGATTAAAAAGATTGGGTAGCCCAGACATGTCTCGCGCGCTCTTCGATCACGCCACGCTTCGGGGGCTGCTTCTTTATTGGCAGGAAAAGCGCGGCTCGCGCCGGATGCCGGCGCGTTGCGATATCGATCCGATCGAGATGGACAAGCAGCTTCTGCCGCATCTGATGCTGTGCGAGCTCGGCGAGCGCGGAAATGTCATGCGACTGCGTCTGGTCGGGACGTCGCTTGCGAAACGACTTGGCTTCGACCCGACCGGCCAGCTTCTCTCGGACCTCCCCCAAAACGACTATTTCGATTTCCTCGGCGCGCTGTTGCGTCGTCTCCATGCCGAAGCGGCGCCCATCTATGGCGAGAGCGTCTTCTCTTGGAGCGCCAGGGGCCGGCTCGATGCGCGGCATCTGCTGCTGCCGCTCAGCAATGGCGGCGCCGATCCCGCCATCGCGCTGATGGGCGCTGTCTACAGTTCGGACGAAGTCTTTCCGCCGCAAATTCGCGCCCTCAACGGCATGGCGCGGCACCATCCCGGCAAATGCGAGCGCGTCATGCTCGGCGTTCCCGAAACGATGATGGCGCGCAAGTCGCAGATCGCATAGCGTCCGGGCATCCGGCTAGATCTCGACTTGCCCGCCGAGCTCGACGACACGGTTGGTGGGAACGCGGAAATATTCGGTCGCGCTCAGCATCGTGCGATGCATGAAGATGAAAAGCCGCTTTCGCCAGGTCCAGAACCCGGCGTTCTTGCCGAGAACCACCTTCTCGCGCCCAACGAAGAATGACGTTTCGAGGAGATTGAAGCGGAACTGCATCAGGCGCAACTGCGCGAGCGCGCGCGGAATATTGGGCTCGTCCATGAAGCCGTAATGCACGGTGACGATGTGAAAGTTATGCTCGAGATGCGTGACCTCGAGGCGCTGATCGTCCGGCACATGCGGAATGTCCTTCGTCTCGACCTTCATCAGGACGACGCGCTCGTGCAAAACATGATTGTGCTTCAGGTTGTGAAGAAGCGCAGTCGGGACGATGCGGTCATTGGGGACAAGGAACACGGCGGTGCCGGGCACGCGCAGAGGCCGATCGGGCTTCAGCGTGGCGAGGAAGGTCTCGAGCGGAAGGGCTTCGCGCCAGCGCTCGGCCAGCAGGGTTTCCCGTCCGCGCAGCCAAGTTACCATCAGCGTGAATATCGCGATGGCAACCGCCAACGGGAACCAGCCGCCTTCCTCGACCTTCAGCAGATTGGCGGAGAGGAAACCCAAATCGATGATGAGAAAGACGCCGAAAAGGCAGCTCGCCCCGACTTTGTTCCAGCCGGCGCTCCCAATCATGTAGACGAAAGCGAGCAGGGTATCGATCGTCATCGTGCCGGTCACGGCGATGCCATAGGCAGAGGCAAGATTTTCCGAGCTGTGGAAACCAAGAACGAGCGCAAGGACGGCGACAAGCAGGAACAGATTGACCTTCGGCACGTAGATCTGGCCGATCTCATGCTCCGAGGTGTGCTTGATCTCGAAACGCGGCAAATAGCCGAGCAACACCGCCTGGCGCGTCATCGAGAACGCGCCGGAGATCACCGCCTGTGAGGCGATCACCGTTGCCGCCGTGGCGAGCGCGACCATCGGGTAGAGGCCCCAATCGGGCACGAGATGGAAGAAGGGGTTGCGAAGCGCGTCGTGCTCGTGCAGCAGCAGCGCGCCCTGGCCGAAATAGTTGAGGAGGAGCGCCGGAAAGACGAAGGAGAGCCAGACCTGGCGAATCGGACGTTTTCCGAAATGGCCCATGTCGATATAGAGCGCCTCGGCACCCGTGACGGCGAGAACCACTGCGCCCATGAGCGCAATCGATCGGACGGGGTCGCGCAGCAACAGCCGCAAGCCATAGTAGGGGTTGAGCGCGAGAAGAATTTCCGGCTCTTTCGTGATCTCGAGCGCGCCCAAAAGACCGATGCTCAAAAACCATAAGGCGGTTATTGGGCCGAAATAGCCGCCGACCCGCCCGGTGCCGCGCCGCTGCATGAGAAAAAGCACGAGAAGGATCGCGATCGTCAGCGGGATGACGAAGGGATCGAAGAAGGGCGTCGCGACTTTGAGACCTTCGACGGCGCTCAGTACCGAAATCGCGGGCGTGATGACGCCGTCGCCGTAGAAGAGCGCCGCGCCCAAGAGGCCGCCCGCCAAAATCCACCAATGGAGTCGCGTTCCCGATCGCGGCACGCGTAACGCGAGGGCGGTCAAGGCGAGAACGCCGCCTTCGCCGCGGTTGTCGGCGCGCATGATCACGGTGACGTATTTCAACGTCACCACCGCGATGAGGGACCAGGTGATGAGCGACAACACGCCATAAATCGACGACGGCGTGACGCCTCCCAAGGCCTGGAAGCATTGCTTCACGGTGTAAAGCGGCGAGGTGCCGATATCACCGTAGACGACGCCCAGCGCACCGAGAAGGAGGTGCTGACGCGCCTTGGCGCGGTCGGCACCCGTGCGGTGGTCTGCTGCGGCGGTTTGCGCCATGCGGCACCCCCGAGAGCAAAACGGCGCCGTGTTTAGACCGTTCTCTTGCGCACCGCAATATCACACCCGCCGCGCTTTCCGCGCGGCCGCGGGGCTTCAAGATAAGTCATTGAAAGTACGGGCGAATTGGCGCAAGATCGGGCAACGCGATTTCTCCGCGACAGGCGCTCGGGGCGCCCGCGACGGTGGGCGGGCCGGGATGTCGCATCGTGATGGGAGGGTGGACCGATGTGGAAGGAATTTCGCGATTTTGCGATGCGCGGCAATGTCGTCGACTTGGCGGTCGGCATCATCATCGGCGCCGCGTTCGGCAAGATCGTCACGTCGCTCGTCAACGACGTTCTCATGCCGCCCTTGGGCGTGATTCTCGGCAAGGTCGATTTCTCCAACCTCTTCATCAACCTTTCGGACCAGCATTATAATTCTTTGGCCGATGCGAGAGCCGCCGGCGCGGCCACCATCAATTACGGCGTCTTCATCAACAACATCATCGATTTCCTCATCGTCGCCTTCGCGGTTTTCCTGCTGGTGCGGCAAATGAACCGGATTCTTCCCAAGCCGGCCACACCGGCCGCGCCGGCGACCAAGGAATGTCCTTATTGCAAA
>CAYMNX010000209.1:0-19525 GCA_964391905.1 uncultured Rhizobiaceae bacterium | reverse complement strand
TTGAGCTCGTCGCTGATGACTGCCGTTTCGGCCGTGATGAGCGGCGGCAGCAATCCCATCATCGCGGCATAAGCCGAGCTGAACACCATGGCCGCTTCGCGGCCGTGAAAGGCGGCAAGCCGGGTCTCGAGATCGATATGCGGTGCCCAAGTGCCGCCGATGAAGCGCACCGCCCCGGGGCCGGTGCCGAAGCGCCGCACCGCATTGTCTTCGGCGGAAACGACTTCGTGATGCAGCGACAGGCCCAGGTAGTTGTTCGCGTTCATGCGCAGGAAGGGCTTGTCGCCTTCGCCCGCGACGAGAAAGCGCGGGCCCTTCCCATGTTGCGCCGGCACGACGCCGGCGATAACCGATTCCGCTCCCTTGAGGCGGCCTTCTGTATCGAAGCGCCTGAGCTCGGCGCGCAGAATTCCTTCAATTCGATCGTGCGGCATTGGTCGCACCCTTGACAATCGTGGTGGGTTCTAACGGGCTGGCTTGAGCTTCACTCCAAGTTTCTCGAGCATATCTGTCACCATCGCTTCGAGATCGTATTGCGGCGTCCAGCCCCATTCCTTGCGCGCGGCACTGTCGTCGATCGACCGTGGCCAGGAATCGGCGATCGCCTGCCGCACCGGATCGACCTCGTAATCGATGCGGAAGTCCGGAATGTGCCGGCGGATCGCGGCGGCAAGCTCTTGCGGCGCGAAATTCATCGCCGTGATGTTGAACGCGTTGCGATGAACCAGCTTCCCGGGATCCGCTTGCATCAGCTGCAGGATCGCACGGATCGCATCAGGCATATACATCATGTCGAGGCTGCTATCGGGCCGCAAGAAGCAGGTGTAGTGGCGATAGCGGATCGCCTGATAGAAGATCTCGACGGCATAGTCGGTTGTCCCGCCGCCGGGCGGCGCGACATGTGAAATGAGGCCCGGTAGGCGCAAGCCGCGTACATCGACGCCGAAGCGATGGACGTAATAATCCGCCAGCAACTCGCCCGCGACCTTGGTGACGCCGTACATCGTGGTCGGCCGCTGCACGGTATCCTGCGGCGCCTGCTGCCGCGGCGTGGTCTTGCCGAAGGCGCCGATCGAGCTCGGGAAGAATATCGTGCAACGATATTGCCGGGCGACTTCGAGCGTGTGGTAGAGCCCGCCCATATTGAGCTCCCAGGCTGCTTGGGGCTTTTCTTCGGCGACGGCCGACAGAAGAGCGGCGAGGTGATAGATCGTCGCGACACCGCGGCGGCGAACCACCTCGCGAATCTGATCAGGTTTTGTGCAATCGAGATGCTCGAAGGAGCCGAGCGCGGTACCCGATGCCGGGATGCGAATATCGCTGGCGATGACCTGATCGGCGCCATAGCGTTCGCGCAGTGCTGTGACGAGTTCGGAGCAGATCTGACCCGCGGCGCCCGTCACGAGGATCGCACCCATCGATCGTCCTTTCGACCGTTACGGTCCAAGGTCTAACACCGGCTTCGGCATGGGAGCAACCACGGGTCCGATCGCGTCGCGTGGGCGCAAGCGTGGTTGCGCGCTTAAGTCGAGGCTGGTAGCTTCCGCTCGCGTGCCGCTTGCGGACACGCCAAGCATAAGCGAGGGGAGGGACAATGAGCGGCATCGTCGACGTCCATCATCATATCATGCTGCCGCAATTTCTGGCGCTGCAGGAAGAGCGCATCAAGCGCAGCGGCTATTGGGGCGCGAAGCTGACGGAATGGACGCCGAGCTGGTCGATCGAGGAGATGGACAAGAACGGCGCCGCGACCTCGATCCTCTCGATCTCCTGCCCGGGATGCTGGACCGGCAAAATCGAGGAAAGCCGCAGGCTCGCGCGCACGCTCAACGAGTACAAGGCGACGCTGGTGCGCGACTATCCCGGCCGCTTCGGCTTTTTCGCGACCATTCCCTTGCCCGATACCGAAGGCAGCCTTGCCGAGATCGCCTATGCGCTTGACGTCCTGAAGGCTGACGGCATCTGCCTTCTCACCAATTACGACGGCAAATATCCGGGCGATCCCGCTTTCGCTTCCGTCTATGACGAGCTCAATCGGCGCAAGGCCATCGTCTATTCGCATCCCGCGGCGGTCGATTGCTGCGTCAATATCGTGCCCGGCGTGCCCATGGCCATTCTCGAATTCATGTTCGACAACACCCGTGCCATCGTGAGCCTCCTCGCGAACGGCACTTTCGCGCGCTGTCCCGATATCCGCTTCATCTTCTCGCATTGCGGGGGCGCCTTACCCACGATCGCGGGCCGCATCCATCATTGGAGCGCCTCGCTCGGCGAGCGCTTGCCGAACGGCGCCCTCGCCGAGCTGAAAAAGCTCAATTTCGACACCGCCAGCATGAACAATCCGATGACCTTCGGCGCGCTCTTAAAGCTCGTGCCGCCGAGCCAAGTCTTCTTCGGCAGCGATTTTCCCTGGGGCACGATGGCCGCGTCGAAGAATCCGTTGCGCGGCTTGGGTCTCGGTGCCGAGGATGTGCACGCGATCGAAGAAGGCAATGCACGGAGGATGTTCGCGCGCTTCCGCGGCTGAATGACGAAACAATCAAATCCGGGAGGGGTGGGTAGCAATGGCGGGTAGCAATCACATTCGTGTCACACATGCCGGCGCGCTGCCGCGCTCGGGGGATCTCGCGAAACTCGTCTGGGCGAAGGCAGATCATCGGCCTTACGATGCGGCGGAACTGTCGCGTCGTCTCCATGACGAGCTCGCGCAGACGGTGCGGCGGCAGGTGGAGATCGGCATCGACAGCATCAACGACGGCGAGCTTAGCAAGACGTCGTTCACGCAATATTGCGCGAGCCGTATCTCCGGCTTCGAGACACGGCCCTATCAACCCGGCCGCGATCCCGAGCCGCTCAGCATCGGTGCGCGCGATATTCGCAAGTTTCGCGAATATTTCGCGGCCGGCCACGCCAAATTCGTCAATCTCGATCCGCCGAAGAATGTCTTCATCTGCAATGGACCGCTCAAATATGTGGGCCATGCCGAGCTTCAGGAGGACATCGCCAATTTCAAGGCCGCGCTCGACGGCGTCGACTATGCCGAGGCCTATATGCCCGCCAACACGCCTGGCACGATCGAGCATTGGCTGCGCAACGAGCATTATCCCGATCTCGAGAGCTATCTCGAGGCGATCGCCGATTGCATGCGCGAAGAGTACAAGGCGATCGTCGATGCCGGCTTCCGCTTGCAGATCGACGATCCCGACTTGCCCGATGGCTGGCTCATGTATCCTGATATGAGCGTCGCGGATTACCGCAAATATGCGCGGCTCAGGGTCGATGCGCTCAACCACGCACTGCGCGATATTCCGCGCGAGAAGATCCGGCTTCACGTCTGCTGGGGCAGCTTCCACGGGCCCCACCAGGATGATATTCCGCTGAAGGATATCGCCGATCTCATAGTCCGCGTGCGCGCGAGCGAGTATTCGATCGAGGCCTCCAATCCTGCGCATGAGCACGAGTGGAACGTCTTCGAAAAGGCGAAAGTGCCCGACGGCGCGAAGCTCATTCCTGGCGTCGTCGGCCATTGCTCCGATTTTATCGAAAATCCGGAACTCGTGGCGCAGCGCCTTGTGCGCTATGCGAAGCTCATCGGACGCGAGAATGTGATGGCCGGAACCGATTGCGGCTTGGGTCCGCGCGTCAAAGACCCTAAGATCGCCTGGGCGAAGCTCGACGCGCTCGTCGCGGGGGCAAGGCTCGCGACGAAAGAACTCTGGCGCGGCGGGCGGTCGGCGACGGCGCGGCGCCCCGCGCGCAAAGCACCTTCCTCCCGCGCTAAGAAACGCTCTGAACGAACGCCAAAAGCTCGGGGCCGAGCGCGTCGATCTCGGAGTTGATCTGCATCGCCGGCGAGACGTGGTTGTGGTTCCGGTTGAAGACGAACCACGGCATTTTCTTGTCGGCCTTGACGAGCGCTGCCACGAGGGCTGCCGAGGGCCAGGCGAGCGGGTAGGGATCGTATTCCGCGACGGCGACGAAGACCGGCGGATGCCCCTCTTTCACATGGTTTAAGGCGCTCCGCTCGGCATATTTGCTCGCATCCTCACCATAATAGGCGGTCGAGTTCGCGGCCGGCTTTTCAGGGCTGAATTCCGGGTGCTGCGGTGCGTAGACGCCGGATAGCAGGATCGCTCCGGCGATGCGCGGGCCGGCAACGCCGTGCACCTGTGGCACGAAAGTCCAGGTCGCGACATGGGTCGCGCCCGCCGACTGCCCCATGATGAAGATGCGATTGGGATCGCCGCCATAGCGCGCGGCGTTCTCACGTAGCCAATCAACGACCTTGCCGACATCGGCGGCACCGCTCGGCCATTTGTGTTGCGGCGCGAGGCGGTAAGTTGCATTGACGCCGATCGCGCCGTGGCGCGCGAAGAAGGTCGGAACATTGTCGTAGATGAGGCCTGGGAGCGGACTGCGCTCTCCCGCGACGTAGCCGCCGCCATGGAAATAGACGACGATCGGCGCCTTTGAGGGCTTGCGCGCCGGCGCAAAGACGTCAAGGCGATGCCGATCGTCCTCGCCATAGGCGATATCCTTGTGGATCTCCACGCCGTCCTTCGGCGCGCGCTCCTGCAGCGGCGCGAAGAGCGCATAGGTGGCTTTGAGGACCTCGGGATTGAAATTGCGCCCCAACCTGCGGATCTCGGCAGTGATATGAGTGGTGCTCGGAACGGAATCGGGCGGCGCCATGAACGACCTCTCTCCTTGGGTTTGCTGGGAGAGTAGCGCGGGGCGCCGTGATTGGCCAAGAGCCCTCTGGCCTGGACGTGACCGCCCTATCAGGTTACACACCCACGCCGCCGAATTCGGGGAAGGCGGCACTGGGACCGAAGAAACCAGCGTCGCGTCGGGCGCCGCACATCAGGGGGAAATGAATGGGGCTTCCGAAATTTCTACAAAATCGGTGGTGGGTCGTGTTCGCGTCGGTCGTTGGGCTGACAGTCGGAACCGGTTCGCTAACGGTCTTCACCTTCGGCGTCTTTCTTGTGCCGGTGACGCAAGAATTGGGGTGGAGCCGAGGCACTTTCTCCTCCGCTCTCGCTCTTGCCAGTATCCTGAGCACGATCACGACGCCGATCTTCGGCGTGCTGATCGACCGTTACGGTATCCGCGCGGTCGCGCTGCCGGCGCTGGTGCTGTTCGCCTTGGGCTTCGGCGCCCTGTCGCTCATGACGCCGGCCGTCTGGCTCATGTATCTCATCTATGGTGGCGTCGCGCTCACTAGTTCCTGCGGTAGCCCGATGATGTATTCGCGGGCAGTATCGGCTTGGTTCGACAAGGAACGCGGGCTTGCGCTCGGCATCGCGACCTCGGGCGTCGGGCTCGGCACGGCCTTGATGCCGCTCCTCGCGCAATTCTTCATCGCACATTATGGCTGGCGGCTCGCTTATATCGATCTCGCGGCAACCGCCTTGATCCTCGCCTTTCCAGCGGTCGGGCTCTTCCTGCGCGATCCGCCCGGCCATCACGTCACGACGCAGGGCACGGGGGACGTTGGCCGCCCCGGCATGAGCGCGCTCGAAGCGGTCAAGACGACGCATCAATTCTGGTTCCTGTCCATCGTTTTCTTCCTCGGCGCGATCGCGATCAACGGCACGCTCGCCCATATCGTCGCCTTGCTCATCGATCGCGGCATCGCGCCGGCGGTTGCGGCAAAGACTCTAGCGGTCGCCGGTGTCGCCATCATCCTCGGCCGCATTCTCGCGGGGCACCTGCTCGACCGCCTCAACGGTCCGCTCGTTGCGGCGAGCTTCCTCTTCCTGTCGGCGCTCGGCTGCGTTCTGCTCGCCTCGGGCCTGGGCGGGATCGTGCCGCTCGCCGCCGTCATTCTCTGCGGCATGGGCGTCGGCGCCGAGGTCGACATGATGGGCTTCTTCATCAGCCGCTATTTCGGCATCCGCGCCTTCGCCGCGATCTACGGCTATATCTTTCCGTTTTTCACCGTCGGCGTCGGGCTTGGTCCTTATTTCATGGGCCTTGCCTTCGATCTGACCCACGCCTACACGCTGATGCTCGCGATCAACGCCGGCTTGCTCGTGATCGCGGCTTTCCTCCTCGCGAAGCTTGGCGCCTATCGCTATCCGCGGATCGCGATGGATGCGGCGGCAGGACGGAAGCCGGCGCCGGCGGTTACTTAATGCCCGCCCTGGCGCTCGAAGAGGCGTTTCGTTTCGCGTGACGAGAAGCGCCAGCCCTGGGCCGTGCGCACGAATTTGTCGTGCCATTCGCCCATGCTGAAGGGCGGGTCGAAGGGGAGGGGGAATTTCGCGTCGGTGGTTTTCGGGTCGTGGTGGAGTGCGATGTAGTAGGTGACACATTCGGCGTGATTGTCGTCTGTCACCGTCACCATGGTCCCGCCATTGATATGGCGCGTCACCTGCGTCGCTGAACCGCGCTTATAAGATTCGCGAATCTCGGCATGGCCCTTATAGGGTTTGCCGCCGCGCAGCCAGGTGCCGTCCTCAGCGAAAAGCGCGACTGCCTTCTCGGTCTCGCGGTGGTCGCCATATTGGGTGATCGCGATCACCAGATCGCGGATCTCTTGCTCGATCTTCTTCCTCTCGTTCGCGTCCATCCCGTCTTCTCCTCTCAATCACACGATGTAAGTGCGCAACGTGCCGATCTTGTCGATCTCGCATTCGACGACGTCGCCAGCTTTGAGCCACCATGGCTCCTGGTCCGGCTTCCTGCCCGCTGCGACGCCGCCCGGCGTTCCTGTGCCGATCATATCGCCCGGCTCCAAGCCAATCCGCGACCAATGCGCGATCTGCTGATCGATATGATACATCATCCGCTGCGCCGTCGAGTTTTGCCGCGGCTGCCCGTTGACGCGGCTGCGGAGGCCCAAGAGCTGCGGATCGCCGATCTCGTCGGGCGTCACGAGCACCGGACCCAGCGGCGAGAAGCCCGCGAAATTTTTGCCGAGCAAGCCAACGCCGCCGCCCAGTCTCGATTCGCCGCGATACATGTCGCGATCGGAAAGGTCGTTATAGACGGTGTAGCCGAAGACGTAATCGAGCGCTTGCTCCTTCGGCACAGAAAAGGCGGGGCGCCCGATGACCGCCGCGATCTCCACCTCGTAATCGAGGTGCTTAGTCTCGGGCGGGATCGCGACCCTCGCGTCGGGCCCAACCACGGTCGAGGCGAATTGCACATGCGCGATCGGCAGAAGCGGTACTTTCGAGTCCGCGGGCCGTCCCATTTCGTCCTGATGCTCGAAATAATTCTTGCCGGCGGCGATGAATTTGCGCGGCCGCGGCACCGGTGCCAGAAGCTGGACCTCGTCGGGCGCGAAGATGATCGTCTCGCCGCGCGGTCCTTTCGCTGCCGCCTCGCCGCGCATGCTCTCCGCGGCGAAGGCGAGCGCCTGGCGCGCGGCATCGAGCGCGATACGGCCGGTCGCGATGAAATCCTGCGCGTTGGGCGGCGCCATGACACGGGCAAGGGCCAGCGCGCGATCTCTCGGATACTCGCGCGCGAGGCTCGCCGCGAAACCGCCTTCGAGATCGAGAATGCGCCCATCGCCGAGCAAGGCGCCAAAACGCTCGATGACGGGTGCCGGCGCGAAAGTAACGAAACGCATGTCTGCTCCTCGCGAGTTAAGCGACGAAATGCGCGGTGAGGGTGCCGATGGGCGCGCAGGAAATATCGATGCGATCGCCCGCGCCAATCGGGATCGGCGAATCGATCTCGGCGCCCGCGCGAGGCTTCGCGATCGCCGCGCCGAGCGCGACCATATCGCCCGGCTCGAGCACGCAGCGCGACCACGCTTTCGTCGCATGGGCGATGCTGTGAGCGAAATCCGAGATGGCGAACCGTTGCCGCAACGCACCGTTGACGGCGAGCGTTATCTCGGTCGCGGAATCGAGCTCTTTCAGGCCGGCGATCCAGATGGAGGGCCCGAGGGGCGAGAGGCCGAGGCAGTTCTTGGCAAAGAGGCTGTTGCTCGTCCGCCATTCGGCATCGAACATGTCGCGGTGCGTGACTTCGGCCATCAAGGTGAAACCGATGATGCTTCGCGCCGCGCCGCTGGTGGTGACGCGCGAGGCGGGCTTTCCCAGGACAACGGCGAGCGTCGCTTCGACGTCATAACGCGCCTGCGGGTCTGGGAGATGGATCTCGGTATCGGGATCAGCGAGCGCTGTCGCAAATTTCGAGAAGCCGACGACCCATTTGGCGGGAAGCTGGTCGTTCGAGCGGCTCAGCGCGATACGCCCCTCGGTCAGCAGGATCTTCGCCAGAGGATCGACGGGCTTTTGCAGATGTGGCGTCGCGGTACCATTCTGGCGACCGCGGAGCGCGTCCTCGAGCTTGCGCTTGGCGCTCCCCGTCAAAGAGGAGAGGAATTGCAGCGTAGCCGGCAAAGCGTTCGCTTCGGGTACGCCCGGCAAACCCAGCTCGGTCGCAATTGTACAGAGATCATGCCAATTCCCGCCATCGGCTTGGGCGATGATGCGCGTCTCGGCCAGGAACGGCCAAGGCAGATCGGCCAGAGCGATTTTCATCCAGGCGCCTCTCGCTTTCGAGGTTTTGGTTAACCCCTTTAAAAAGCCAATCTACGGTAGGGCCGGCGAGGGAACAACCGCGTACGAGGCTGGAAAACGGAAACGCCCAGGTCTAATTTGTGGGAAACATCTCTTTCGGAGGAAACCATGGGCGAAGTCTTGGGATTGGGCATCTCGCATTCGCCGCTCTTCAGCCGGCCAAAGCACGATATGGCCTTTTTGCTGCGCGTGCGACTGAACGATCCGGACATTCCGGCTTCGGCCAAGGACCAATCGAAGTGGCCCGAGGCGATGCGGAAAGAGCTGGGCGATGATTTCGGCGCGTCCTCGGGCGCGGCACATCATGAGGCGATGCTGGCCGATTTCCGCAAGGCGCGCGCAGCGCTCGATGCCTTCAAGCCCGATTTCATCCTCATCTGGGGCGATGACCAATACGAGAATTTCCGCGAGGGCATCATCCCGCCGTTCTGCATCCACGCCTATGACGGCGATCTGACGGTCTATCCCTGGCGGCAAGCCTCCGCATCCGGCTCGATGAAAGGCAAGCCCAATGTGTGGAATGAGCCGATGGATTTCGAATACAAGCTCCATTTCCATCGCGAGGGCGCCAAATACATCGTCGAGAAGCTGCTCGAGAATGATTTCGACATGGCTTACTCCTACCAGCCGAACGAGCATCCCGGCCTCGCGCATGCTTTCCTCAACGCAGTGCTCTATCTCGATTACTACCGCGAAGGCTTCCCCCACCGGATCATTCCGTGCTCGATCAATTGCTATGGCCGCGAGGTGATCGGCTATCGCGGCTTTGCCGACAATCTCGGCCACAAGCCGCCGCCTGATCCGCCATCGCCCAATCCGCGGCGCTGCTTCGCTCTGGGCCAGGCGGTCGCGCGCATCGTTCGCGACAGCCCTTATCGCGTCGCACTCATGGCGTCGTCTTCCTGGTCGCATTCCTTCTTGACTAAAAAGACTTGGCGCATGGTGCCGGACATCGAAACCGATCTGCGCCTCTATGATGCGATGCTGAGCGGCGATTTCGGCTATTGGCAGAAATTCACCATCGACCAGATCGAGGATTGCGGCGGGCACGAGACGCTCAACTGGTTCACCTTGATGGGCGCGATGCAGGAGCTCAATCAGAAGGTCGTCTGGTCCAACATTCTGCCAACCTATATCTTCAATGCGACCAAGGTGACCGCACTTTTTGGGGCAAGGTGACCAGCCACAGACGTCATTGCGAAGAGCCCCGTCGACAGGCTCGGGAGCGGCGAAGCAATCCAGAGCGATCGGTGTCCCTGGATAGTTTCGCTGCGCTCGCAATGACGGATATGATTTCTAACTCAGAGAGAATCAGATGACCCTTCACGATATCACGGCGCTGATCGACGACCGGCCGCAGGACGGGGTGTTCCGCGTCCATGCCGACATCTTTCGCCGCCAGGATATCTGCGAGCTCGAGCTGAAGCATATCTTCGAGGGCGGCTGGGTCTTTGTCGGTCTCGAATGTCAGGCGGAAAAGCCCGATGATTTCTTCACCACCTTCATCGGCCGCCAGCCCGTCATCGTAATGCGCGACAGCGCCGGGAAGCTCGGCTGCTTCTTCAACGCTTGCCGTCATCGCGGTGCCATGGTCTGCCAGGTGAGCACCGGCAATCGCAAGCATCATGTCTGCCCGTATCACGGCTGGTCCTATGACAGCGGCGGCCGCAATGTCGCCATCCCGGCAGAGGCCGAGGGCGCCTATACGCCGGCTTTCGCGCGCGAGGATCGCAATTTGCGGCCCGTCGCGCGCTTCGGCAATTATCGCGGCTTTCTCTTCGCGAGCCTCAACCCCGATGTCCTGCCGCTCGAGCAGCATCTGGGCGAGGCGCGCGCTTTCATCGATCTCGTCGTCGATCAGGGCGAGCATGGCTTGGAGATCGTGCCGGGCGCGGTGACCTATACCTACGGCGCCAATTGGAAGCTGCAGATCGAGAACAGCGCCGATGCCTATCACTTCGTGCCGACACATCTCTCCTATATCCAGCTTCTCAACAAGCGCCTAGCGGCCGAGGCGGCGGTGCGGCCCTCTTATCTCTCGAATTTCCGCGAGGCCGATGCGATGCGCGGCTCGTTCTGTTTCGAGCATGGGCACAATGTTCTCTGGGGCGCCAATGCCACCATCGAAGCGCGGCCGCTCTATCTCGACCTCGAGAACGTCCAGCGCCGGGTCGGCGAGGTAAAGACGAAATGGATGTTCTACACGCGCAATCTTTTGGTGTTCCCGAACCTGCAACTGCTTGAGAACGCATCCCTGCAAATCCGCGTCAACCGGCCGCTCTCCGCCGATAAGACCGAGATCACGACCTATTGCATCGCGCCCAAAGGCGAGAGCCGCGAGGCGCGTACGCGGCGCATCCGGCAATATGAGGAGTTCTTCAACCCGAGTGGCCTCGCGACGCCCGACGATACGACGCTTTTCGAGGACTGCCACGCGGCGCAGAAAAGTGACTGGATCGATTGGCAGCTCGGCTATATGCGCGGCCTCGCCGCGGTGCGCCCCGGCGCCAATGGCGAGGCGCAGGAACTCGGCATTCGGCCCGCGACCTCGATCGCCAGCACGGCCGGGATTTGCGATGAGACGATCTTCCACGGCCCCTTGCGCGAATGGCGTCGCCGGATGGCCCGCGCGGTCGGCTCTCCGGCCCTTGCCGGAGCTGCGGAATGATCGCGGACTTCACCACAATCGCGAGCGATCTGCTCTATCGCGAGGCGCTCTATCTCGACGAGAAGCGCTGGGATGAATGGCTCGGGCTCTTCACCGACCCGGTCGAGTTTTGGGTCCCGGCCTGGAAAAGCGAGGGCGAGCCGACTTCCGACCCGTCGACCGAGGTTTCGCTGCTCTACATGTCGACCCATCTCGAATTGGCGGAGCGTGTGGCGCGCGTGCGCTCGGGCAAGTCGAATGCCTCGACGCCGTTGCCGCGCACCGCGCACGCCGTCACCAATATCTTGGCCGAGCCGGATGCCAATGGCGAGGCGTTGACCGCGCGCTGCGTCACCACCACGCATATTTACAATGTGAAACGCCGCGAGGCGCAGCTCGTCTTTGCACGTGGCCTCTATGGTCTTGTGCGCCGTGACGGCGAATGGCGCATTCGCCGGAAGAAGCTGCTGCTGCTCAACGACTACATTCCGACGATGCTTGACTTCTATACGATCTGAGCGCCGGCCGTCCATAATTCTTGCCCTTGCCCCTGTCGCGGCATAACCTTGCGGCACGGAGGAAGAAATGGGTCCAGCACGTGATCCCATCGCATCGGGTCCGTCAGCGGCCGAACTGATCGAGCGTGCGAGATCATTGGTGCCGCGCCTGATCGAAGCGGCGCCGCAGGGCGAGCGCGATCGCCGCCTTCCCGATGCCGTCGTCGGCGCCATGAAAAGTGCCGGGCTCTTCCGCGCGCTTCAGCCGCAGCGCTGGGGCGGGTACGAAGCCGATCTCGCCACCTATTACGATGTCGAGATGGTTCTGGCCGAGGGCGATATGTCCGCGGCCTGGATCTACGGCGTCGTCGGCGTCACGCAATGGGTCATGGCGCTTCTGGACGATCGCGCGGCACGCGATGTCTGGGGCGAGGATTCCGCGACCCTGGTCGCTCTCTCGCTCGCGCCGGCGGGCAAAATCACAAAGGTTGAAGGCGGCGTGCGCCTTAGCGGCCGCTGGCCTTTCGCGAGCGGTTGCCTTTATTGCGATTGGGCGCTCTTGGGTGCTTTCGTTCCGCCCGAGCCACCGGCGACGCCGGGCGCACCGGAATGGCGCATCTATCTCGTGCCGAAGCGCGATTACGCGAGCATCGACACCTGGTATCCGGTCGGCCTCAAGGGGACCGGCAGCAACGACATTGCCGTTGAGGATGCGTTTGTGCCGGACTACCGCATCCATCGTATGGTCGACAATATGCGCTGCTTCGGCCCGGGGCAGGCGGTCAATACGGCGCCGCTCTATCGCATTCCCTTCGGCCAGGTCTTCGGCGGCGGCGTCGCCTATGGCGCGATCGGCGCGCTTCAGGGCATGGTCGACGCGTTTCGTGCTTACGCGGGATCGCGCGTGCGTCTCGGCGGCCGTAAGACGGTCGACGACCCCGATGCCCAGCTCGTGATCGCCGAGGCCGATCATGCGATCGACGAGCTCAAGACCATGATCCACCGCAATGTGCGCAATCTTACGACCTATGCCGAGCGCGGCGAGTTGCCGCCGCCGGCCGAGCGCCTCAAATACAAATTTCAGATGGCGACGGTCGCCGAGCGCTGCCGCGCGCTCGCTACGCGGATCTTCCAGGTGTCGGGCGCATCAGGCATCTCGACCGAGCATCGCTTCGGCCGCATCCTCGCCGATATCAGCGCCGGACGTCAGCACGTTACGAACCAGCACGAGATGCATGGCCGCGAATGGGGCGCCTATCTCCTGACTGGCACGATGAAAGAAGACATGATGCGCTGAGCGGCGCCAATCGCAAGAGAAATAAAAAGGGGGGAGACGTGGGGCGACGCTTTTGGGGATTCATAGCCGCTGTCTTTTTTTCGTATGTGGCTGCGGCTCCTCTCGCCAGGGCCGAGGCCATCAAGGTCGGCACCATCAAATCGGCGGGCGCCGGGCCGCTTTTCATCGCGCAGGAGCGTGGCTACTTCACCGCTGAGGGTCTGACCGTCGACCTTGTCTATTTCGACGCCTCGCAGCCGATCGCGGTCGCGAATGTCTCGGGCGCTGTCGATATCGGCGCGACGCCGCCGACGGCCGCCTTCTATGCGCTCGCAAGCCAAGGCGTCTTGCGCATCATCAGTGGCTATGTGATGGATGCGCCAACTTTTCAGGCGAATGGCGCCGTCGTCTCGAACGCCGCCTATGAAGCGGGCTTTCATTCTTTCAAGGATATGGGTCGCCACAAGGTCTCGACGACGCAATTCGGCGCGGCGCCGCATTACGCTTGGGGCTTGATGGCCGAACATTTCGGAGTCGACCTCAAGACCGTGCAGGTCGTCGCGTTGCAATCGAACGCGAACCAAGTATCAGCAGTGGTCGGTGGGCAGGTCGATGCGGCGATGACGCCCTCGACCTTTCTGACGCCGCCGCTCGAAGCGGGGCAGGTGAAGCTTCTCGGCTTCGTCGGCGATATCGTGCCATGGCAACTCGGCGCCACCTTCACCTCGGCGAAGATCGCGAATGAGCGTGGCGATATGCTGAAACGCTTCATCCGCGCCTTCATCAGGGGCATTCATGATTATCACGACGCCTTCACCGGTGCCGGCGAGAAGCGCCAGGACATGGCGACCGCGCCCGAAATCCTCGCGATCATGTCGAAATATGTCGGGCAAAGCCCGGAGCAGCTGAGCCGCGCCATTCCCTATTTCGACCGCGAGGCGCGGCTCGACTTCAAGGACATCCTGCACCAGATCGCGTGGTACAAGTCGCAGGGCATGCTGAAGGACTCCGTCAGCGGCGAGGATATCATCGACAAGCGCTATGCCGTACCGCTACCGGGGTAGGTAACTTCGCGAAGCCCTCGCCCTCCCAACCCTCATGGGCCGGTGGGCCAGTCTTGACGTGTCTTGCTTGCTCCTCTCCCGTTTACGAGAGAGGAAGGGTCCACCGCGAAGCGATGGGAAAATGACGCGTTACCGCTTCTCCTTCACCAGCGGGCCGACGGGCTCGCCTTCGGTGAAGCTCGGCCAAGGCGCCTTCGCCGGGACGACGCGGTTGCGCAACACGCCGATCTTCTCGATCTCGAGTTCCACCACATCGCCCGCATGGATCTCCTTGTCGCCGGCAAAAGTGCCGAGCGAAATGATGTCGCCCGCCTGCATCGGCGTGTAGTCGGAGCAATAGGCCAGGACCTCATAGGGATCGAAGATCATCTTCGATGAATTGCCCTTGCGCGTGACCTTGCCGTTGATGCGCACCTCCATATTGAGGTTGCGCGGGTCGGGCAGCTCTTTCTTGGTCACGATCCACGGACCGATCGGAGCGAAAGTCGCGAGATTCTTGGCATAGGCGTAAGGCTGTCCCATCTGGCCGCGCTCGCGCTGGCGCTGGCGCGCCGAGACATCGTTGCAGATCGTCCAGCCGAACACGAAATCGGGCGCTTGCGATGGCCGGATGGGCCGGCAATCGCGGCCGACGATCAGGCCAAGCTCATGCTCCTCATCGACCTTTTGCGGGAAGGGCGGCAATTCGATCTCGCCCTCATGGCCGATCATGTTGCTGGGATATTTCGCAAAGACGATCGGCTCCTGGTAGAATTTCAGATTGGTTTCGTCGATATGCTCCTGGAAGTTGAGCGCGAGGGCCAGGATTTTCGGCGGCTGCGTGACCGGCGGCAGATATTTTAGCTTCTCGACGACGAAGCGCTGCAGCCGGCCGGTATTGCGCAGCTCGGTGATGCTTTCCTCGCCGAAACGGTCGATATCGAGCCCCGATTGAATGATCTGCAGCACCGAATGCGCGGTCTGGATGTTGGGATGCGTCGTGCGCAGCGCCGCGCCCAGATCGATCACGCCTTCGGCGATATGAGCGCCGACATGCGCGACGCCGTTGAGCTCGTAGGACAATAGCTTCATTGGCTCCTCCCCGATTTTGATGTCTTACGATAGATTTCGCCGCCGCGCTTGACAATCAGTGCCGGAACCCGCGGCGCCTACAGCGTTTCGCGGAAAAAAGCGAGATAGCGCCGCCAAGCATCCTCCGACGCCGCCTCGCGATAGCGCTCGTCATTGAAATTCTGGAAGGCGTGGCCGGCGCCGTCATAGGCGTGGAATTCGTGCTTCTTGCCGAGGCGCTTCAGCTCGGCGTCGATTTCGGCCATATCGGCGGGGCTTGGATTCTTGTCTTCCTTGCCGAAGAAGCCGAGGATCGGGCAGCCGATATTGGCGGCGCGGCTCAGCGCCTGCGGCTTGCCGCCGCGCAATTGGTTGACGCCGCCGCCATAGAGCATCACCGCGGCTTTGAAGGGATGCGCGGTCGCGCCGAGGAAGGAATGCCGCCCGCCCATGCAATGGCCCATGATGCCCTCGGCGCCGCGCTTCGCTTGCGGCTGCGCTTGCAGATAAGCGGTTGTCGTTTTGATATCGGCGATGATCTGATCGTCGTCGAGATATTTCATCGATTCCGCCGTATCCTCTCCCTCGGGACGGCGATGATAGAAAGAAGGCGCGCCAGCGATGAAGCCATTGGCGTTGAGCCGCTCGATCACGCTCTTGGTGAAGGAATCGAGCCCCCAGCGATGATGGGCGACGACCAGGGTCGGGAAGGGACCGGCACCGTCGGGAATACCGAGCATGACGGCCATCTTGCCGCCTTCAGCATCGATTGAAACCGTTTTGATCATGCGATCCTCCCTTCGACGTTATTTTTAGCGAAACCGGGCCGCGACGCGCTCCTTTGCCATGGCGATCAGCACCGCGCGGTCGATCTTGTTTGTCGATGCGAGCGGCAACCGGTCGAGAAACCAGACGAAGCGCGGATGCTCGTTTGGCGGCGCGTGAGCCAAAGCATGGCGCTTCACCTCATCGTCGGTCAAGGCCACGCCCTCTTTCTTCACGACGAAGGCGACCGGCTTCTGGCCTTTGATGTCGTCGTCGATCGGCACCACCGCGGCCTGTGCGATCGCGGGGTGCGTCTCCAGCATGCGCTCGACGTCGCCGGGATAGATATTCTCGCCGCCGCAAACGAACATGTCGTCGCTGCGCCCGACGAAATAATGAAAGCCGTCGCGGTCGCGGCGGAACACGTCCTTGGTGATATAGAAGCCGTCGGGCGTAATCGCATCCGCGAGATCGGGGCGGTTATGATAGCCGAGCATTACCGCCGGACATTTCATCTCGAGCACGCCGTGATCTGCCTCGCGATTGTCGCCGTCGACGAGGCGCAGCGCCACTTGCGGATGCGGATAGCCGACTGAATCATGGGGCTGCGGCAGGCCCTTGGGATGGGGGCCGAACACGACAGGCCCGGCTTCGGTCGTACCATAGACATTGGTCGCCTTGGCCTTGGGCAGTGCACGCGCGAGCGCTTCCCACAGAGCGGGGCTCACCGGCGCCGAGCCCATGCGCACGAACTCGACCGAGGAGAAATCGGTCTTTGCCATCAAATCCTCTTCGCGCAGCATCATCGCGATCATCGGCGGCACGGCGGTGAGCCAAGTGCAGCGATGGCGCTCGATCGCTTCGATATAGGTGCGCGCCGTGAATTGCGGCAGCAGCACGATCGTCGCGTGTGCCGCGCAAGCAAGCTTTGCCAGCGCCAGCGCGTTCATGTGATAGAGCGGTGCCGCGATGAGATAGCGGTGGCGCTCGAGGTCTTGCCCGGCCATGCGCATCTCGACGACCCAGAGATGGCTTTGATGGGAGAGCACCACGCCCTTGGGCTTGCCGGTCGAGCCCGAGGTGTAGAGATACATCGCGGGCTCGTCCGGGGTGGGGGTGATCGGCGTGAAGGCGCTCGCGCCGAGAAAGCCTTCGAATTCGAAGCCGAAAGCGATCACCGGCAGATCCGCCGGAACATCGCCACGTCGCGGCTGATCGCAGAAGACGAGTTTCGCGCCCGAATCGCGCAGCACGAAATCGATCGTCGTGCGCGGGAATTTGAAGTTGACCGGCACGGCGACAAGGCCGGCGCGCATGATGCCGTAATAGGCGGCGATATATTCGGCTCCATTGACCGCGAGGATCGCGACGCGATCGCCGCGCTTCAGTCCGCGTGCCAACAACCCATTGGCGACGCCGTTTGCCATGCGATCGAGCGCCGCGAAGGTGAATTCGCGGGGGCGCGTCTCACCACCGAGATCGATAATCGCGATCTTCTCGAGATCGCGGTCGCGGCGAATGAGATCGCCGAGATTGGTAAAATTCACCATGCTATTTTTCGGGCGGTGCCGTCAGATAAGTGCCACGGCCACTGGCGAGGAGCTTGCCCTCGGCATCAAAAATCTGCGCCTCCGCGGTCGAGAATTGCCGGCCCCAGCGGATGACCGTGCCGCGCGCCGTCAAATCCCCGGGCATTGCCGCGCGGTGATAGTCGACGCGCAGATCGATGGTCGGCACGCCGCGGCCAGCGCGCTTCACCATCGCCCAGTCGGCGGCAAGATCGATAAGCGCCGCGAGAACGCCGCCATGGGTATAGCGGCGCTCGGGATTGACCACCCATTCCTCGCGCCAGCTCGCCTTGAGCACGATGCCGTCATCGTCGAGCGCCACTACCTTCAAGCCGAGCCATTGATGATAGGGCCCGCGTGTGATGAGCGCTTGAACCTTCTCGATCGTCAATTCATCACTCATTTTGTGTCCTTAGGGCTCGATCACCACCTTGCCGATCACTTCGCGATCCTGGATGAGGCGGAGGCCGTCGCGGGCTTGGTCGAGCGGTAGCACCTTGTCGATCACGGGCTTGAGCTTGCCTGCGGCGATCATCTCCATCAGCGCCGAAAGATTGTCGTCATAGAAACTGTTCGAGCCGATGATCTTCAGCTCGAAGGTCCAAATATAGCGCAGATCCTCTTTCGGATCGTGCCCTGCTGTCGCGCCACAGACGAGGAGCTTGCCACCGCGCTTCAGGCATTTGAGCGAGGGCTGCCAAGTATCTCCTCCCGTGAAGTTGACGATCACATCAACGCCGCCTTCATAAGAGCGTCGCTGCGGCTTGCCGTATTTCTCGATCGCCCATTTCGAGAAATCGACCTTGGTGTAGTCGATCACCTCGTCGGCGCCGATCTCTTGGAGGCGCTTCAGCTTTGCCTCGCTGCTGGCGCAGGCGATGACATGAGCGCCGAGCAGCTTGGCGAGGATCACCGAGCCGGTGCCGACGCCGCCCGATGCGCCGAGGATCAAGATGCGCTCGCCGGCCTTCACCGTCTCATGGGTCACCAGCATGCGATGCGCCGTGCCATAGGCAACGGGGAGGGATGCCGCCTCGGCGAAGCTCACCCCGTCGGGCATGGCGATAAGCTGATCGGCGGCGACGAGCGCATATTCCGCCATGCCGCCATCGAGCATCTCGCCCATAAGTCCTTTGCGTTTGTTGACGGGATTGACGAGCACGCGATCGCCGACCCTCCAATGCGCGACGCCCGTACCGACCTCGGCGATCTCGCCCGCCATATCGAGGCCGATCACGACTGGCAGCGGCACCTTGATGCCTGGCATGCCGCGCATGGTGAACACGTCGTGGTAGTTGAATGACGAGGCGCGGACGCGGATGACAACATGGCCTTCGGTTGCTTGAGGCCGCGGATAGTCTGCGACGACCGTCAGATTTTCGAGCCCGCCATGCGCCTTCAGTAGCAGCGCACGCATCGTATTCCCGCTCACTTGCACCAATCCTTTGCCTTTTGTAGCCTCGCCGCTCGTTGTAGCAAGAATTCCTCCAGGACGCACCATGACCGAGAGCTTTCGCGGCTTCCTTGACCGGCTGCGGCAAAAGGGCGAGCTCGTCGACCTCCATCAGCCCGTGGATATCCGTCATATCGCGACGCTGGTCGATCAGGCCAAGACGGCGCTCTATTTCCACAACGTCATCGGCTATGACATGCCGGTGGTCTCGGGCATCATCCGCTCGCGCGAGCGCGCGATCATGTCGATGGGCTGCGAGACCTATGGCGAGATCGAGGAAAAGCTCAAACGCGCGCTCGATAATCCGATACCACCCAAGATGGTGAAATCCTCGCCGACGCGCGAGGTGACGGTTGTCGGCGACGAGGTCGATCTCTACAAGCTGCCGATCCCGATGTGCTCCGTCTATGACGGCGGGCCGGTCATCACCGCCGGCATCGTCATCGCGAAGGATCCCGAGCTCGGCATCAATAGCGGCATCTATCGCTTTCTCGTAAAAGAGAAGGGTCTCACCGGCATCGATCTGGTGACGCCCAACAATATGCGGCTCTTCGCCGACCGCGCCTTCAAGGCGGGCAAGCCGCTGCCGATCTCGATCAGCATCGGGAATCATCCTTTCGAGATCATGGGCTCCGGCTATCGCGCGCCGCTGGGCGTCG
>CAYMNX010000208.1:0-1716 GCA_964391905.1 uncultured Rhizobiaceae bacterium | reverse complement strand
TATTCCGACGAGATCATGGTGATGCCGGCGCCGGCCTATCCCCTGCCCGATAACGATGAGGCAAAGCCCTACGCCATCGGCTTTTCGGTTCCAGTGGCAACGCCGGGCATACGGCTCATCTGCCGGCCGAGCCTGGCCGCGGCCGATGCCGGCTCGCCGCTCGACTATCCAATCTCGAGCCGGTTCGATGAAACCGACTGCATGGTGATTTTCGACGATCTGCTCGTGCCGTGGGAGCGCGTCTTCCTCTATCGCGATGTCCAGATTTTCAATTCGATCTATCGGCAAACCGGCGCGGGTGCCGCGATCGCGCATCAATTCGTGATCAAGGACCTGGCGAAAGCCGAATTCATGATGGCGCTCGCCTTTGCCCTGGTGCGCACGACCAAGGTCGACGAATTCCTCCACATCCAGGGGCTCTTGGCCGAGCTCATCAATAATGTCGAGGTCATTCGCTCCTGCGTCACCGCCGCCGAGGCGGAAGGCGACATGACGCGCCACGGCATCTTCCTGCCGGCAATGGGTCCGCTCAATGCGGTGAAGTTTCTCTTCCCCGAGATGTTTCGCCGCGCCTGCGAGATCATCCAGATCATCGGGGCCGGCGGCCTCGTCATGGTGCCTTCCTTCGCCGAGATCGACGGACCGTTGGCAGCCGATGTGAGCACTTACTATGAGGCGGCTAATGCCGATGCGCGCAACCGCATCAAGCTGTTCCGCCTTGCTTATGACGCGGCGATGTCGAGCTTCTCGGGCCGCCAGCAGCTCTATGAGCGCTACTTCGCCGGCGATCCAGTTCGCGCCGCGGGCGGGCTCTACAACGCCTATGACAAACAACCGCATGTTGATCGCATCTGGCAATTGCTCGACCGGTTCGAGAAAGAAGCCAAGGCTCCCTCGAAACGATAAAAGCCTGGGTCTTTGCGGCCGATTGCGTCATCATGCGGAGAAGCGTTGCCGCCGCGCGGCGCGGTTGAGGGGAGGAAAGGCTATGGCAAGATGGGGCGGAATGGGCGCTCTGGGCGCCGCGATTCTGGTTTTGGCGCTTAGCGCGCCGCAAGCCGACTCGCAGACCGTGGTGAAGGTCGGCGTGATCAACACCTATTCGGGTCCCGAGGCGCAAACCGGCGATCAGATGGATAAGGGGATCAAGCTCTAAGTCAAAGAGCATGACAAGGATCTGCCGCCGGGCGTAAAGATCGAGCTCGTTGTGCGCGACGACACAGGACCCAATCCCGAAGTCGCGAAACGCGTCGCGCAGGAGCTGATCACGCGCGAGCATGTGCAATTCTTGACCGGTGTCGTCTGGACACCCAACGCCGCCGCGATCGCGCCGCTAACGGCGGAGGCGAAAGTTCCCTTCATCATCATGAATGCGGCGGGCGTGACCCTCACCCGCATGTCGCCCTATGTGGTGCGCGTCTCCTACACGCTGCCGCAACTCGTGACGCCCCTCGGCACTTGGGCGGCGCAGCAGGGTTGGAAGAAAGGCTATACCGCCGTGCCCGATTTCGCGCCCGGGCAGGAGAGCGAGACCGCGTTTACCAAGGCGTTCACGGCGGCCGGCGGCGAGATGGTCGGCTCGGTGCGCTACCCGGTTATCAACCCGGATTTCGCCCCGTTCCTCGCACGCATCAAGGATGTGAAGCCGGACGTTCTCTACATTTTCTGCATTTCCGGCAAGCAATCGACCGCAATCATGAAAACGATGGCTGATCT
>CAYMNX010000207.1:0-7749 GCA_964391905.1 uncultured Rhizobiaceae bacterium | reverse complement strand
TAGGATCGTGGTTCCGCCCAGCAATATTTCGCAACCGCTGGCGATGAAGAAAGGCCGGGCGCTGCGCGTCCGGCCCGCCGTCAAGATTCTTGCCGTGCGGAGACCCGAGCGGCCTGCCGGCGCGCGAGGACAGCACGAGGTGCCGTCGACATCCACGCGACGAATATCTCTATGATTGCGCGGCGCGGATGATCGAGCGCATAGATCGGATAGAATCCATAGCCGGGAAGAGCGAGATCGAGCGCCTTGACCAGGGTACCTGACGCGAGGTCGTCGGCGACCACGATGTCGCTGCATAACGCGACGCCTTGGCCGGCGAGAACCGCCTCGATCGCGTGCAATTCCTCGCGGAAGCTCAGAGCGATCTGCCAGGGCGGCTGTGCGCCGCTATCGGCAATTGACGTCATCTCGAACCACCGTTTCCAATTGGGTGCGGTTCGATCATTCGCGAACCAGTCGAAATGGATGAGCGGATAACCGCTCAGATCGGCCGCGCAGCGGATAGGCGGGCGCCCGACGATCAATTTTGGGCTGCAAACGGGAAAGAAGCGGTCGCGGAAGATTTCGCGGGAGGCGCCGCTCGGCGCCGAGCGGGCGTAGCGAATGGCGAGATCGGCCTCGCCGCTGTCGAGCTTCAGCACCCGGTCCGCGCCGATGATCGAGAGCGCAATATCTTCGTGCGCCCTGCGCCACAGGCCGAGCCGGGGTATCAGCCATCGGCTGGCGAATGCGCCGGTGGTCGTGACGCGCAGCGGCCTCGCGTCCGCTTCGGTTCGGAGCGATGATAGTGCCGCGGCGAGGACATCAAACCCATCGCGGATCGCCGGGTATAACTTCGCTCCCGCATCAGATAAGGCGAGCGGACGCGGGCGACGGCGGAACAGCTTCTCGCCGCAATATTCTTCAAGCAGCCGGACTTGATGGCTGATGGCCGTCGGCGTGAGGCCAAGCTCACGAGCGGCTTCCTTGAAGCTGAGATGCCGCGCCGCCGCCTCGAAGGCGCGCAACGTGCCGAGGGGTGGAAGCCGTCTCATGGGCAGCATAGTAGATGAATTTAATTCACCTTCCACCTGACAAATTCGATTTTGCCTTGGCGGGCCCTGTGCGGCCAACCTCGTGCCACCTGCACGGCTTCAAGGATCAAGACAATGGCAATCGTTGCAATGGAAGGCCGGAGCGGTGACGCGATCCTCGCGCGAAGCGACGTGGAAGCGTTCCGTCGCCGGCTTTCGGGCGGGTTGGTTCTCCCGGGCGAGCAAGGTTACGACGCGGCACGCGCCGTATGGAATGGCATGATTGATCGGCATCCAGCCTTCATCGCCTACTGCGCGAATCGTCAGGATGTCATCGAGGCCGTGGCTTTCGCGCGAGGGACCGGCATCCTTACGGCCGTTCGCAGCGGCGGCCATAACATCGCCGGCGCCTCGCTCTGCGACGGCGGTCTCGTGATCGACTTGTCACGAATGAACGGCGTGACGGTCGACCCAACGAGCCGAACAGCCCGCGCCGAAGGCGGGGCGCTGCTTGCCGATCTCGATGCGGCGGCGCAGGTCCATGGGCTTGCGACGACGACGGGCGTGAACAGCGATACGGGCCTCATCGGCTTGACGCTGGGTGGCGGAATTGGCCGCCTCGGCCGCCGATATGGGCTGAGCTGCGACAACATGGTATCGGCCGAGATTGTCACCGCGGATGGGCAGGTGTTGACCGCATCCGACTTGGAGAATCCCGACCTGTTCTGGGGGCTGCGCGGCGGAGGCGGAAATTTCGGAATCGTCACCGCGATCACCTATCGGCTGCATCCGGTCGGGCCGACGGTGTTGGCTGGATCACTGGTGTATGATTGGACGCGCATACGCGACGCGCTGCGCCTCTATGCCGAATTTTCGGCACGAGCGCCTGATGCGCTGTGCACGGATGCCGCTCTCATCACCCTGCCGGACGGCAAGCACGGATTCTCGATCTCCGCCTTCTATGCCGGACCGATGGATGAAGGGGAGCGCGTTCTGCGGCCGCTACGCGAGGCAATCCCCACAATTGCGGATCGGATCGGCCCGGTCTCCTACGTGCAGCTTCAAAAGGCGGGGGACGCATCGTTTCCGCGCGGACATCGCTTCTACTGGAAGGCACAATTCCTACGCGAGCTTACAGAAGCTGCGGCCGAGGCGCTGATCGATCGCTTCCCGTCCGTCCCCTCCGCGAGTTCATTCTTCGTGTTCCAGCAAGTGGGCGGAGCCATTGCACGCGTGCCGCCAACGGCCACTGCCTATGCGAACCGTCGCGCGGCCTATGACAGCTTCCCCGTTTCGATATGGACCGATCCCGCGGCGGACGAAGCGAACATTGCCTGGGCGCGCGACATGTACGCGGCTCTTCGGCCGTTCGCGACGGAAGGGGTATACGTCAACAATTTGGGTGACGAAGGCGCTGATCGGGTCAAGGCCGCCTATGGCGAAAATTACGACCGCATGGTGGCGCTCAAGCGCAAATACGATCCCGATAACCTGTTTCGCCTCAACCAAAATGTTCGACCGTAACCTCGACGGCAAGGGTCGGCGCGGCTCCAATCCTCTTCCAGCCAATCGCGCAGTCCAGGGTTGCGCAAAAGCTCGCGAACGGATCCGCTGATGAGATGCGTCGTGGTTTCGTGACCGCGTCGATGCTGTCGGCGGGGTTCTTGCGTAAGCTGTCGAAAAGGAAAGGTGGTCAGCCGCGACGAGATGATGTCGATGGCGCGAGTGAGAACAATAAGGTCTGCCCCAAGGGGCTTGGTTCCCCACCCCCCTTGCGCGTGTGGTAGTCTGTTGGGCGTGCTCCCTGCTGGCGACAATCGTGAGGGGAGGAAGGCCCATGTTCGACATGAGGCGCCGTGCGTTCATCGCGCTCCTCGCTGGCGCGGTTGCCGCATGCCCGCTCGCGACGCGCGCGCAACAGCCAGGGATGCCGGTAATCGGATATCTCGGCGCGGAATCGCCTGGTACCTTCGCCAGCCGCGTGGCGGCCTTCCGACAAGGTCTCGGCGAAACCGGATATACCGAGGGGCGCAATGTCGGCATCGAGTTTCGCTGGGCGCAAGGTCAACACAACAGATTGCCCGACCTGGCCGTGGATCTCGCAGATCGTCGGGTGGCCGTGATTGTCGCCCCGGGAGGCGCTCCCGCGGCGCTGGCGGCAAAGTCGGCGACGACAACGATCCCGATTGTCTTCGAGATGGGTGCCGACCCGCTCGCGATCGGACTAGTGGAAACGCTCAGCCGGCCGGGCGCCAACATCACAGGCGTGACGAGCTTGAACGTGCAGATAACGCCGAAGCGACTGGAAGTTCTGCATGAGGTCGTCCCCACGGCAACCGACATCGCTGTTCTCCTCAATCAGACCAGTCCTACGGCCGCCTCGCAATTGAGAAGCCTCGAGGCGGCTGCAAGCGCCCTTGGGATAAGGATTCATGTCTTATACGCGAGTACGGAAGGGGAGTTCGACGCCGCGTTCGAGACCTTAAGCCAAGTGAAGGCAGGCGGGCTCGTGGTCAGCTCCGATACCTTCTTTGCCACGCACAGCGAGCAACTCGCCGCCAGGACTGCGCGTCACGGGATACCCGCCATCCATCAGTCCCGCGACTTCGCCGTCGCTGGAGGCCTGATGAGTTATGCCGGCAGTTTTCTGGAATCGCACCGTCAAGCCGGCATTCAGACTGGACGCATCCTCAACGGCGCGAAGCCTGGTGATCTGCCGGTCGAACAGGTGACGAAAGTCGAGCTTTTCATCAACATCAAGACAGCCAAGACCCTGGGCCTCGACTTTCCGCTCTCGCTCCTCGGTCGAGCCAACGAATTGATCGAGTAAGGCTTCGGGTCCGCCGACGCCCACTCGCATGACCAAGAAGCGGCACGATCCACGCGACTTACCGTCAGCAGTTCGTCGGACGGGCACCGGCCGTTTGCCCGGACAGGATGTCTGCACTGTTCGCGGGGTTGGTAGTCCGTGCCGGGCTTGCGCCGACACGGTTACCGTTTGCCAAACCTGAGGCGCCGGCCGCGTCGCAAACGTCGTTGGTGCGAGCAGCGCTCTCCGGCGCTGCAACGCCGCGGTCTTTCTCCGTGCACGCCCCGGCGAGAAGCCCGACCGCCAGAATCGCGCTGAAAAGGTGAAATGGACGAGCGTTGCTCATCTCAAACTCCTTCTGCCATCGAGTCGCGGGGTCGAGACGCTCGGCTTTGCGCTGGCAGGATATCCCTCAACGGCGCTTTGCCGTCTTTCGAGATCCTCTCCCGCGGCCCGATCCAGAGTCCCCCTCCTCCTGCTCGTCTTCGTCTTCCTCCCCTTCCTCCTCGTCCTCGCCGGCCTCCGCGCTCTCCATCATCTGCGGATTGATTTCTTCTGCAGCAAGCCGTGTCATCTCGTCGTCGAATTTCTTTCCCTCGCCGAGCACGCGCTCCATGGTCTTCACGACTTTGTCCTGTTCAAGGAGCCGTCCCATGGCTGCCGCGGCGCCCCAGGCGGCAATGCAGTAGTGCTCGATCTTCTGAACCGAGGCGAGAAGCAGGGGATCGCGTAAGCTCTCTTCCTCGATTTCCTCCATGTGATTGGTGAGGTCCTCGATCAAACCCTCCATCGCAACGTTCTTCTGTCGCGCTTTTGGAGCTTCGAGCTCATCGAGCGTTTCATCGAGCTGTTCAATGAGTTCTTCGCCTTGCTTGAGCCGAAGGTCGAGCTTCTCGCGAAGGCTCTCGGACGAGACCTTCTTCGCAAGCCGGGGGATGATGCGCGAGAGCTGACGCTCGGCGCTGTATATTTCCTTGAGCTCGGTGGTGAGCATGTCTTCGGGGGATCTGAGAGCAGGCATGTGTGACTCCGTTGTGGTGCGATCATAACGAGGCGGCAAGGAGCCGGTTGCGAGAGAGAGAAAAAATTTCCCCCTGCGCCTCGTCCCGCGATTGCAACGGCCACTGCTGCGCGCGCGCTTGCATCGCAATCACCGCGATAGGCAGCGCCAACGACGCAAAGAACGAGGGCAGCGATCCTTCTTCCGCACTCGGGCGTCCCGCGAACATGACAAGGCCACGATCTCCGGCGTCGGCGGTCGGGCCCGCCGCGTCGCGCTCGGCAGCCTTCAAAAGCCGTCCCGGCGCTGCCGCCACGATCCGGTGAGTTGAGCGGTGGATCGAGCGCCCCGCCGACACCGCTCTGGGACCGAATCACGAACATGTTGATGGGAATCATGCGTCGGATCGTTGCGTCGCCGGATGCGGCACTGCGGCTCGCCGAGCCGTTCGAGGAGGCTGGCCTTGGAGCACCGTCGCTGCTTTGCGAGCGCGTCGTGGGTACGCGCAATTCCGGAGACGTTATGGCCTGGGCGGCGGCGACTTTCCAGGAGATGCTGTCGCGCGCGCAAGAGTTTGCGCTTGATCGCGCAAGGGGAAATTGCGGCCCAAGGCCTTGAGGCGGGCGTGCGGGCGGCGGTCGCCGCACGCGCGCTCAGATTCTCGGGCCAGCGCAACACTGTGCTTGGCGCCGCGTCTAGCGCCAGCGCTGACCCATCGACAAGGCGACGCGGAAGCCGTCAGTTCTTGGCGGCGCTAAGCTTGTCTTGTGTCTTCGTGTCGAAATCGCTGGCGTCGTGCCGCTCGTGAAGCTGATCCGCGGGATCGCCGCTCAGCCGGTTGACCTTGCGGCCGCGCTTCACCGCCGGGCGTTGCCCGATCATCGTCGTCCAGCGTTGCACGTTCTTATAATCCTGCACCGACAAGAATTCAGCGCCGCCATATTGGTTGTACTGCGCCAGGCCGCCATACCACGGCCATATGGCGATATCGGCGATCGTATAGCTGTCGCCGGCGATGTATTCGCTTTCCGCGAGACGCCGGTCGAGCACGTCGAGCAGCCGCTTCGTCTCCATGGTGAAGCGGTTGATGGCGTATTCGATCTTGGTCTGCGCATAGGCGTAGAAATGACCGAAGCCGCCGCCGACATAGGGGGTGCTGCCCATCTGCCAGAAGAGCCAGGACAGGCATTCGGCGCGCGCGGCGCGCTCGGTCGGCAACAAGGCGCCGAACTTCTCGGCGAGATAGACGAGGATCGAGCCCGATTCGAAGACGCGCACCGGCTTGGGTTCGGAACGGTCGAGCAAAGCCGGGATCTTGGAATTCGGATTGATGGCGACAAAGCCGCTCCCGAACTGCTCACCCTCACCGATCTTGATCGGCCAGGCGTCGTATTCGGCACCGCGATGGCCAAGCGCCAGAAGCTCTTCCAGCATGATGGTGACCTTCACGCCGTTCGGCGTTGCCAGGGAATAAAGCTGCAGCGGATGGCGCCCGACCGGCAGCTCTTTCTCATGGGTCGGACCGGCGATCGGCCGGTTGGTGTTGGCGTATCGCCCGCCATCGGGCTTGTCCCAGGTCCAAACCTTCGGCGGCGTGTAGTCTGATGAATTGGTCATTATCGTCCTCGTGTTAGATGTAGCACCGTTACGAATCAGTCGGTGGCAGAGGTGCCGTTGCAGATGAATGCCCCTGGTTGGCGCTTCGTTTGATCAAAAGCACAGGAGGTCAGTTTGCCGCCGCGTTGCGCCATTGTCTCAGTTTGAATTTATGGGCATCGCGAACATCTGAGCGATGATCTCGATTACATCGCCGCTCGGGTTTCGCCCACTCAGCGAAAGCAAAGGTATCGTCTAAATCAGCCATGCACCCAGTATGACACAGCCGCAGGGAATCCGAAATGCGGCATCGGAGATCTAAGCGGCCGGCCAGAATATTCTCAAGCATCCGCTTTCGTTCGAGGAGCAAATGGCTTGCTTCCCACGCGGAGGCCTGATCTGCGGGCCCCAAATGCCGTGAAGTCGAAGACGGCGCACCGGTTTGCCAAATGGCGTGCTCAGCTTGCCCGCAATGCAACGGAGCGTCAGAAGGATTTTATTTCTGCTTCGACGGATTTTGTTTCGACAAATTGGAGGTCGGATAATCCCTCGGACGTCCCTTGCGGTGGGGATCACAATGCGGATTGCTGTTGAAATCGGCTTTCCGCCTTCGCGGGTCACCTTTCAAAACGTTCGCGCGAAAAGCGCGCCCGGCTCGAGCTTGCTGCGTTGATTCAGATCAAGAACGGCGCCGGCGGCGGCTGGTAAATTTCTTTTCAAACTTGCTGGAGGGCACCATGATCAGCCGATTTTCGCGCGTCGAACTCACCTCCCCTCCGCGGGCGCATCGAGCGCCGTCGCGGCGGCCGCCGACACATTCTAGAGCCGCCGTCGCGGGGCGAGCCGCTTTTCTTGACGCTTCTTTCGCGCTCGCCGCGGGCGCCGCGCTCGCCATCGCACTCATGAGCTCGCTCCTGCACTAGCCCCGATCGGAGCTGCAAATGCGCTTCAAGGATCTCTTGGTTCATCTCGATGGCACGGCGCAAGCGCGGCATCGTCTCGACTTTGCCGCGGCTTTGGCGGCGACGCATGAGGCGCATTTGACCGGCCTTTATATCCTTGATCTGGTTCCGGCGTTTGGCGCGCTCGCTCACACCTATCCTGGCCGAATCGATCAGCTCAAGACCTATGCGACGATCCGCGAGGCCGAGCTCAACAAGGCGAAAGAGGTCGAGGCCCTGTTTCGCGATCTGTTGCGGCGCGGGGACATGGACGGCGAATGGCGTTTTATCGAGAGCTTGCCGTCGGAGACGGTGGCGCTTCATGCCCGCTACGCCGATCTGACGATCGTCGGCCAAATCGATCCGCAAAATCCGCCGGCGGTCAATTCG
>CAYMNX010000206.1:0-2135 GCA_964391905.1 uncultured Rhizobiaceae bacterium | reverse complement strand
GGCCAAGCGATGCGGCTTTGCCCCGGCGCCAGCGTCGTTCGTCCGGATATGGAGAAATATCGCCGGGAATCGCGGCGCATCCGCGAGCTGATGCTGACGCTGACGGAGAAGGTCGAGAATGTCTCGATCGATGAGGCCTATCTCGATTTGTCCGACCCCGCGCGCAGCGAGCCGGCGGCGCGGGCCCTCGCCCGTCTCGCCCTGCTCGTCGAGAAGCGCGTCGGCGTGACGATCTCGATCGGATTGGCGCCCAACAAGATGCTGGCGAAGATCGCGAGCGATCTCGGCAAGCCGCGCGGTTTTCATGTCATCGGCCGCAGCGACGCCCTTTCCGTGCTGGGGCCGATGAAGGTCTCGGCGTTACCCGGGGTGGGTCCGGTCATGGCGCGGAAGCTCGAAGCGATGGGCTATCGCACCATCGCCGAGTTGCGCGCGGCCAAGGAGGACGAGCTTGCCCATCGCTTCGGCATTTGGGGGCGGCGCCTCAAGGAGCGCGCGCATGGCGAGGACGCGCGCCGCGTCAGCGGCGGCCACGGCCGCAACGTCACGATCGGCGCCGAGCGCACCTTTGCGCGCGATCTGAAGCGCTATGACGACATCGTCGTCGAGCTCGAGAAGCTGTGCGAGCGCGTAGCCGAGCGCTTTGCCCGCGCCGATCTCGCCGCCGGCTCGCTGACCTTAAAGCTGCGCCGCTTCGACCGGCAGACGAGCACGCATGCCTGCCGCCTGCACAATCCGACGATGCGCAGCGCGATCATCCTCGACGCCGTGACGCCGGCGCTGCGCCGCGCGCTCGACGGCACGGCCTTCCGCCTCGTCGGCGTGACGGCACATGATCTGGTGCCCGGCAAGCGCGCCGACCCGCCCGATCTGTTCGAGAAATTCTAGGAAGGGACGAAAGCGCGTGATTGCGAGGAGGGCAGCGCCGAAGAATCCAGAATGATACGTTTGCTCCGGATTGCTTCGCTAGGCTCGCAATGAGAGTTCACTCGGCAACGATCAGCGCATCGAGCGCGAGCGCGCCTTCGCCCGCGGGATAGACCGTCAACGGGTTGATATCGATCTCCTGAATTTCGGGCCGCGCCACCATCACCCGTCCGATCAGCATGACGGCCTGCGCCAGCGCCGGGATGTCGCAGGGCGGCGCGCCGCGGAACCCCGCAAGAAGCTTCGCGCTGCGCAGGCCCGAAATCTCCTTCACGATCTCCGCTTCGGAGAGCCCGATCGGCAGGAGCCGGATATCGCCCAAGGCCTCGGCCCAGATCCCGCCCAACCCGACCGCCAGCACCGGACCCCAATTGGGATCGCGCCGCGCGCCGACGATCATCTCGACGCCGCGTCTTGCCATCTGCTCGACGAGGATGCCATCAAGAGCGAGGCTGCGCCCGCGCGCCACCTCCTGCAGCTTCTCCCACGCCGCCGCGAGCGCCGCCGCGTCGCCGATATTAAGGATGACGCCGCCGGCATCGCTCTTATGCGCGAGCGCGGCCGATTGCAGCTTCATCGCGACCGGGAAGCCGATCTCGGTGGCCACCGCCTGCGCCTCGGTCAGCGTGGCGGCGAGCCGGCCCTTGGGCAGCTTAAGACCGCAAGCGGCGAGATAGGTCTTGCTCGCTTGCTCGGTCAGCATGCCGCGCCCCGGCAAGGGCGGCAGCGTCAGCGGCCGCAGCGGCGCGCGTCCCCGCGCTTCCTCGAGCGCGCGACCATATTTCGTGACGCGGGCGAGCGCACGAAGCGCCCGCTCGGGCGAGCGGAAGAAGGGCACGTTGCCGGCGCGCGCCTCCTCGATGAGCGTTGGCGACACGTCGGCTTCGTCGCCGAGCATCGCGAAGATCACCGGCTTCTTGGCGCCCAGCATCGCCTTGAGCGAGGCGCGGCCTTTGGTCAGCGCGTAGTCGCTGGCGGAAGAGACGATCGCGGTCAAGACGAGGCTGCCATAGGCCTCATCGGCGAGGAGCGGCGCCATGGTGCGCTCATACATCTCGGTATGCGTGATCGCCTGCGCGGTCAGGTCGAGCGGGTTGGTGGCGCCGACGAATTCCGGCAGCTCTGCTTGCAGCTTCGCCTGCAAGTCGGGCGAGAGCGGCGGCAGGTCGAGCCCCAACCGCTCGCAGAAATCGAGCGTCATGCCTTTG
>CAYMNX010000205.1:0-2337 GCA_964391905.1 uncultured Rhizobiaceae bacterium | reverse complement strand
GTCGGAAAGATTGTCCTCGATCGCCCGCGCGCGCTCCTGCCAGGCCGCCGCATCGGCAAGCCAGTCGGGGCGGTGCGCGATATAGGTCCAGGTGCGCACATGCGCGATCCGCGCCATCAGCGTATCGATATCGCCATCGGTGCGATCGAGACGATTGACCGAGGCCGCCACCCAATCGGTCGGCAGCCGACCGCTTCTCCCGACGAGATGACGATAGATCTGCGCCAGCAAGCGCGCGTGAGTATCGCTCATCACCTTGCGGAAATCGGGGATCTGGCAGACCTCCCAGAGGAGGCGCACCGAATCGGGATGCGCAGCGGTGGCGACAATGTCGGGCAGCTTCGCGAGGGTTGCGAGAACAAGGTGATCGTCGGCCTCACGCGCGGAGACGAGGCCGGGCAGATATGGCTTCTCCTCGAGGCTCTTGAGGAGCGCGCCGACCGAGCGATAGTTGAGCCGCGCATTGCGCCAATAGAGCCGCGGCAGCGGATCGAAGCGATGGGTCTCGACCGCCTCGACGATTTCGGGATCGAGCGCCCCGAGCTCGCCGGTGGTGCCGAAGGTGCCGTCGCTCATATGGCGGCCGGCGCGGCCGGCGATCTGCGCGATCTCGGCCGCGGCGAGGCGGCGCGGGCCGCGACCGTCGAATTTCGCCAGCTTCGCAAAAGCGACGTGATCGAGATCCAGATTGAGGCCCATGCCAATCGCGTCGGTCGCGACCAGATAGTCGACCTCGCCGGACTGAAAGAGTCCGACTTGCGCATTGCGGGCGCGCGGGCTGAGCGCGCCAAGGACGACCGCCGTACCGCCGCGCTGGCGCCGCATCAGCTCGCCGAGCGCGAAAACATCAGCGACGGCGAAGGCGACGACCGCGCTGCGCGGCGGCAGGCGCGTAATCTTTTTCGGACCGGCATAGGACAAGGTCGAAAAGCGCGGCCGGCTGATATATTCGGCCTCGGGCACCAGCCGCTTCATCAGCGGCCGGATCGTCTCCGCGCCGAGAAACATCGTCTCGGTCGTGCCGCGCGCGTGGAGCAGGCGATGCGTGAAGACATGCCCGCGCTCGGGGTCGCCGCAGAGCTGAATTTCGTCTACCGCGAGAAAGTCGACGAGCCGGTCGAGCGGCATCGATTCGACGGTACAGACGAAATAGCTGGGATTGGGCGGGATGATCTTTTCCTCGCCGGTGATGAGCGCGACCGCGCGCGCGCCTTTGAGGGTGACGATCCGATCGTAGTTTTCGCGCGCCAGAAGCCGGAGCGGAAAGCCGATCATGCCGGTTCCGTGACCGAGCATGCGCTCAATGGCGAGATGGGACATGCCGGTGTAGGTAGGCCCGAGGACAGCCAGGACCCGCGGAACCGGGGTAAAAGCGCCCATAGGTTGAATCATCGGGTGTCCGAGAGGAAAAGGCAAGAGTCGTAGGCGAGTCGCGCCGAGCGTTACAGCGATTTCATCTGCCCGAAAGGGACTTATTGAGGCCGATCAATCGTATTTGATGCGTGTAGGGCATTTTTGCGACCCTAAAGGAGGTCTCCCGATGACCCGCTTCTCGCTTCGCTCTTGGAAATCGCGCTCGGTGGCTGCCGCCATCGCCCTGGCCGTAGCGGCGCCGCTGGCCGCCTCGCCCGCTCTCGCCGATGGCTGGCGCCATGACGGGTGGCGTCATCCCGGATGGCACCGCCCGGTTGTGATCGCCCCGGCCCCGGTCTACGCCGCGCCCGTCTACCCCGCCCCGGTCTATGCCCCGCCGCCGGTTTATTACGCGCCCGCCCCGGCTCCCGTCTATGCGGCGCCGCCTGCCTATTACGCGCCGTCCTCCTATAGCTGCGGCAGCGCCGCGGTCGGCGGCCTCGCCGGTGCCGCGGCCGGCGGGCTGATCGGCTCGCAGATCGGCCATCGCTCCGGCAATGTCGTAGCAACCGTGGCGGGCATCATTGGCGGCGCCGCAGTCGGCGCCTCGGTCGGGGCCTCGGCCTGCCCCTAACCGACCTGCTGGTACCTATTGAGCGATGATGGCGCTGCGGAGCCGTAACGGATCCTCGACGGTCCGGAACGGCTCCAAGCTGCCGCCGGTGCCGCGCACGAGGATCGTGCCGTAATTGAAGATGCGGCCGGGAATGCTTTGCACGACATCGACGCTCTCGACCTTCGAGCGCGCCATCTCGACCGTGTAGCGGCCGATGATCCCGCGCTTATAAATGACGCGATGGTCGGTAACGGCGAGCTCGGTCGAGGCGCGGCGCAGCGCCCCCCCCAAGCCATCGAGCCCCCCCCCCCCAAAAACCCCCGCCCCCCCCCACCCAAGTACCCAAGGGGACGCGCGGGCCCCCCGGG
>CAYMNX010000204.1:0-3127 GCA_964391905.1 uncultured Rhizobiaceae bacterium | reverse complement strand
GCGCCACCGCTCGCGGCCGGATCGGGGCCGCTAGCGGTCGTCCGATCGTGCCGTCCTATTTGCGTGGCGAACACATGACAAAACACGAAAAGTTGAGCGAGCATTTTGGCCGCGCCCCGAATGATCACAATTGCTTCGTCCGATATTGCGATAGCTCACGGGCGCCGCCGGCGGCGTGACGCGGTATCACGCGCGGTTGGTCCTGTGACCCGCATCACACGGGTAAGACCAAGAAACCAATTACGTCTTTTTGGCAACCAAAACGACCCTTTCCCCGTGTTGGAGGAAACGATATGCGCAGATCTTTTGTCGTCGCAACTTTGGGTGCATTGATGGGTGGGGCATTCGCCCTCGGCAATATTTATCGTGTGCAGGCCCAGAGCGAGGAGACGGCCCCGCATCTTCCCGCCGCCCCATTGCCGCAGCCGGGCGGTCCGGTAACGCCCTTCGGCGGCATTGCATCGGAGAATTTTCTCGTCACATCCGCCGCCAATGAGCATGGCTCATATCTGTGGGTCGTCGCGCCGGTCCAGCATGTCGTGATCTTGTGCGAAAAGCTCGAGCAAACGAAAGATTTTAGCTGCATCACCCGACGATTGCCGTGAGGGTCCCGGGGGCATCGGGATTTTTCGAAAAAGCGAGCGTTAATTTAACGCTCTCTTAAGGGAGGTTGCGCGAGAGTTGCGGGGCCAAGGAGAAGGTGCCCATGCAACGAGCCGCGAAGATCATTGACGCCCCTGAGCACGCCGAGGCCCAAACCCTCGACGTCCTTGAGCACGCCGCCGTCGTTCTTTTTCTCGTTGGCCTCGTTCTGGTCGGCGTCGCGCTGCCCTATCTCTGATCGCGCGAGTGCGCCGCTCGCCTCGTCGCATCCAATCGCCGTTAAAGCCCCCATCCGATAAGCCCGCGCGACGGCGCGGGCTCGAGGCTCTTCTCGCCCGTGCCTATGGACCCGTTTCCAAAGGCCGTCTCGAGCGCTATCTATTGACCATATTCGCTCGTGTCACGAGGAGGCTGGGCTATGACCGAGATCGTTATCGCTGGCGCTGCGCGGACCCCGATCGGCGCATTTAACGGTGCTTTGAGCTCGCTTCCGGCGCATGGCTTGGGCGAGATCGCCATCGTCGAGGCGCTTAAGCGCGCTCGGGTCGCGCCGGGCGAGGTGTCGGAAGTCGTGCTCGGGCAGATTTTGACCGCCGGGGAGGGCCAGAATCCGGCGCGCCAAGCCTCGGTCGCGGCCGGCATTCCGCATGAGGTCACAGCCTATACGATCAACCAGGTTTGCGGCTCGGGGCTGCGCACGGTGGCGCTCGGCTACCAGGCGCTGAAGCTCGGCGACTCGCAGATCGTGGTCGCCGGCGGCCAGGAAAGCATGAGCCGCGCGCCGCATTGCATGCATCTGCGCAAAGGCACCAAGATGGGTGACGTCCCAATGGTCGACACCATGATCAAGGACGGGCTCTGTGACGCCTTTAATGGCTATCACATGGGCAATACGGCGGAGAATGTAGCGCAGCGCTGGCAGATCACGCGCGAGCAGCAGGATGCATTCGCCGCCCAATCGCAAAGCCGCGCCGAGGCGGCGCAGAAATCCGGCCGCTTCAAGGACGAGATCGTTCCCGTCAAAATTGCCACGCGGAAAGGCGAAACCTTGGTCGATACGGACGAATATCCGCGTCACGGCACGACGATCGAGACCTTGGCGAAGCTCAAGCCCGCCTTCGACAAGAACGGCACGGTGACCGCGGGCAACGCGTCGGGTATCAATGACGGCGCGGCGGCGGTGGTGCTGATGACCGATGCCGAAGCGCTGAAGCGTGATGTGAAGCCGCTGGCGCGGATCGTCTCCTGGGCGACGGCCGGCGTCGATCCGGCGGTGATGGGTTCCGGTCCCATTCCGGCGACGCGCCTTGCCTTGCAGCGCGCCGGATGGAAGGTCGACGATCTCGATCTGATCGAGGCGAACGAAGCCTTTGCCGCGCAGGCCTGCGCCGTGGCGAAGGATCTGAACCTCGATCCGGCCAAGGTCAACGTCAATGGCGGCGCGATTGCGCTGGGGCACCCGATCGGCGCCTCGGGCGCGCGCGTGCTCGTGACCTTGCTGTATGAGATGCAGAAGCGGCAGGCCAAGAAAGGCTTGGCGACGCTCTGCATCGGCGGCGGCATGGGGATCGCCATGTGCGTGGAGCGCGGCTGACGCGCAGCGAAGGGGGAGGTTGAGCTATGTCAAAGGAGACGCGCCGGCACCGGAGGTAGCGTAGCAGCCGGCGCAACTGAGGCGTTGACACGTCGGGCGACGCAGAAAAAGGAGGCAACGATGAACCGGGTGGCGGTCGTGACGGGCGGAACGCGAGGTATCGGGCGCTCGATTGCCGAGACCCTCCACGCGGCCGGATATAAGGTCGCCGCCAATTACGCCGGCAATGAGGAAGCGGCGCAGAAATGTGCCGAGGAGACCGGCATCCGCTGCTATCGCTTCGATGTAGCGAGCTTCGATGCCTGCACCGACGGGGTGAAGCAGATCCAGGCCGAGCTCGGGCCCATCGACGTGCTCGTCAACAATGCCGGAATCACGCGCGACGCGGTGCTGCACCGCATGACGCCGCAGCAATGGAATGAGGTGATCGCGACCAATCTCACCTCCTGCTTCAACATGTGCCGGCTGGTGATCGACGGCATGCGTGAGCGCGGTTTCGGCCGCATCGTCAATATCGGCTCGATCAACGGCCAAGCCGGACAGTACGGCCAGGTGAACTACGCCGCCGCCAAATCCGGCATTCATGGCTTCACCAAGGCGCTGGCGCAGGAAGCCGCCGCCAAGGGCATCACCGTCAACGCGATCGCGCCCGGCTACATCGACACCGAGATGGTGCGCGCCGTGCCGGAGGACGTGCTGAAGAAGATCGTGGCGCGCATCCCGGTCGGCCGGCTCGGCCGCGCCGACGAGATCGCCCGCGGCGTGCTGTTCCTGGTCGCCGACGACGCCGGCTTCGTCACCGGCTCGACGCTGTCGATCAACGGCGGCCAGCACATGTACTGAGCCGCGGGCGGCTCGCTCAGCGCTCCGAGGCCAGGTCCGGCGTCACGTCCAGCACGCGCTCGGGGGGCAGGGTCACGATTACCGTGG
>CAYMNX010000203.1:0-3790 GCA_964391905.1 uncultured Rhizobiaceae bacterium | reverse complement strand
ATCGCCGAAGCGCGCCGGATCGAGCAGGATCGAGAACATGCCGTTCTTGACGCCGCGATTGGGAATCTCGCCCTGCATCGCACCGCCGCCGGTCAGAACGCCGGCCAGGAGCTCGCAGGCGAGGGCGAGGCCCGAGCCCTTATGCTCGCCGAAGGGCAGCATCGAGCCGTTCGCGCGATAGAACACGGCCGGATCGATAGCGTCATTGCCTTCGGCATCGATCAAGATGCCGGATGGCAGCTTCTTGCCCTCGTTCATCGCGACGCGCAGCTTCCCCGCGGCGACGCGGCTCGTCGCGAAATCGAGCACGACCGGCGGCACTCGCTCGGTACCGGGGAAGGTGATGCAGATGGGATCGGTACCGAAGCGCCCGGCGAGCCCGCCGAAGGGCGCGACGCGTCCTGGCGCGAGCAGCACGTTGACGAAATGGATCGAGACGAAACCCGCCGCGGCCGCCTGCTCGCCATAGGCGCCGACACGCGCCACGTGATGCGTGTTGCGCAAGGCAAAGACGGCAACACCTTCCGCCCTTGCCTTGGCGATGCCCCAGTCGGTCGCCTCGCGCGCGATCACCTGGCCGTAGCCCATGCCGCCGTCGAAGACGGCGATCGCGCCCGCCTCGCTCAAAAGCTTGGCATGACAATTGGGCTTCAGCGTGCCGGCGCGAACGTTCCTTACATAATGCGGGATCATGCCGACGCCGTGGCTGTCATGCCCTTTCAAATTGGCCTCGACCAAGTGCCGGGCGACTTCTTGCGCCTCGGCGGCCTCGCTTCCCGCGGCGGCAATGATGGCGCCGGCAAAGCGTGTCAGCCTTTCGGCATCGATGATCATGGGCGCTCCTCCCGCTCTTTCCGCATGCGTCAAAATAATCAAAATATTGAATTGCGGAGGAACGCGCCAGACGGCAATCTCCGGCCAACCATCAACGGAGGACAGCTTTGAAGATCATTGCGATCGAGGAACATATCGCCACACAGATGGCCAACGAGGCCGTGCCGCCGCATCTGCGCCGCGCCGCCGTCCTGGTCGAGCGGTCGAAATATCTCGGCCATGACATGCCGACCGAGCTGCTCGACCTCGAGCAGTCGCGCCTCAAATTCATGGACGAGGCCGGGATCGATATGCAGGTCCTGTCGCTGGTGGCGCCGGGCCCGCAAGCCTATGACGCGAAGATTGGCACCGCGGTCGCGATCGATGCCAATGACCGCATGTATGAGACCTGCAAGCGCCACCCGACGCGCTTTGCCGCCTTCGCGGCGCTGCCGACCGCCGATCCCGCCGCGGCGGCCAAGGAATTGGAGCGTTGCGTCACGAAGCTCGGCTTCAAGGGCACGATGATCAACGGCCATCACGAAGGCGAATTCCTCGACAACAAGAAATTCTGGCCGATCTTCGAGGCCGCGGAATCGCTGGGCGTGCCGATCTATCTCCATCCGCGCAATCCTTCGCCCGCAGCGATGAAGGCCTATTTCGAGGGCTATGAGGATCTGGCCTTCGCCGCCTGGGGCTACTCCGTCGATACGGCGACGCATTTCCTGCGCATCGTCTTCTCGGGCGCCTTCGATGCTTATCCCAATCTGAAATTCATCCTGGGCCATATGGGCGAAGGCCTGCCCTACTGGATCCACCGCTTCAACGATCACGCGCAATTCTCGGCGAAGAAGCGCGGCCTCAAGAAAGCGCCGAAGGATTATCTCCTCGAGAATCTCTTGATCACCTGCAGCGGCAATTTCGCCATCCCGGCCTTCCTCTGCGCGCTCACCGCTTTCGGCATCGACAATCTCATGTTCTCGGTCGATTGGCCTTTCGAATCGAACAAGGCCGGCATCGATTTCCTCAACCACGTGCCGCTCTCGCCCGCAGATAAGGAAAAATTCGCACATGGCACTGCCGAGCGCGTGCTGCGGATCGGGAACTAGGTTGTTGGTCCCCTCACCCTCCCGCTGACGCGGGTTGCTCCCTCTCCCCAGCGGGGAGAGGGTTGGGTGAGGGGCTAGATTGCGCTACTATTTCTCATCCACGATCGGGTTGACGAGCTTGCCGAGACCGGTGATCTCGATCTCGATCGTGTCGCCGCCCTTCATGAATTGCTTGTCGCTGTAGGAGACGCGGCCGCAGGTGCCGGTCGCGATCATGTCGCCGGGGCGCAGCCGCGTGATCGACGAGAAATATTCGATCAGCACCGGCACCGGGAAGATCATGTCGGAAATATTCGCCTGCTGCTCGACCTTGCCGTTGAGGCGCGAGACGAGTTTCATCTCGCTGTCGGGCGGGATCTCGTCGCGCGTCACCATGTAAGGGCCGACCGAGCTCGAGCGGTAGAAATTCTTCCCCTGATCGGTGGTGCGGCGCTGATAATCGCGGATCGAGCCGTCATTGAAGATCGTATAGCCGGCGACGTAGTTCATCGCCTGCGTCTTCGGCACGTAGCGCGCCTCTTTCCCCATCACCACCATGAGCTCGCCCTCGAAGTCGAATTCGACCGAGGCTTTGGGGCGGGTGAGCGGAACCTTGGCGCCGACCAGCGATTCATCGAGCTTCATGAAGAGGCGCGGAAATTTCGGCGCCTCGCTCTTCGTCTCGGAGATATGGTCCTGATAATTGAGGCCGGTGCAAAAGATATTGATGCGGTCGGGAATGAGTGGGAGGTACTCGATCTCGCTTTCGGCGAAATCGGGTTTCTGGCCCTCGACGGCATGGCGCGCCTCGTCGAGCCCGCCTTTCTCAATGAGCGCCAAGAGGCTCGGATATTTCGTGCCGATGCGCTTGCCGAGATCGACGATGCCGGCCGGGGTGACGGCGCCATAGCTTTGCGTGCCGCGATGGGTGTAGGTCGCGATTTTCATCAGAAGCCCTCCCAGGTTTTAGGGGCGCGATTATAGCGGGATCGCGGCGCGCGGCGAGGCGGTGAGCGCCCGAAACGCGCAAATTCTTACGCGGCGGTTAACGGCGGCTTCACCGCCGCGGCTTAGAGTTGGGCGGATCGCCATTCTCGGGTCGTGCCATGACGGTTGCTCCCGTTTCATCCAGCCTCGGCGCCTTGACGCCGACTCCAGCGACAATGCCGCTCTCCTCCGGCAACGCTGCGGGAGCGGGTGCCGCAGGATCGGGCCAATCCGCGACCTCCTCCGTCGCGTCCGCGGCGCTGCCGCCGAGCGCCACACCATCCGTCACGGCCACGGCGCTCGACGCACTGGCGCTCAAGGCCGCGGCGCTGGCCGCGACGAGCGAAGGCGGCCTCGCGCTGTTGATGGCTGATCTCGCTCAGGCGGCGCGCATCCCCGGCATGCCGGCACCGGTGCAGTCCGCGATCGGCCAGGTTCTGGCGCAGCGTGCGCCGCTCGATGCGCCGCCGACCGGTGCCGCGATCAAAGCAGCGCTCGCGTCCTCGACATCATCGCTTCCCGCCGCGGCGGCCAATGCGGCAATACGTTCCGATGCGGCGCTCGCGCTGACATCGAGCGGCGGTGCCCTGAAGAACGCCTTGCAAGGGCTGCAGCAGGTCTTGACGCGCTGGCTCGCCGATACGCCGGCAGAGCCGCTTTCGCCGTCGCCGTCTGCCGTCAGCACACCCGATATCGCGACGCGTCAGCCCGGCGCAGCGCCATCACTCGACGGTTTTGCACAAGCGCCGCGTGCGGCGGGTCTTCCCGCGCCGGCGTCATCGGCGCTCCTTGATCTGCTGTCGTCGGCGACAGGCGCCGCCGCAGCGACGCCAAGCGAGCCAACGCCAGCACCTCCACCTGCGCCAGCCGGTCCGGCGGCAGCGAGCGCTTCGCCGGCGGCA
>CAYMNX010000202.1:0-4841 GCA_964391905.1 uncultured Rhizobiaceae bacterium | reverse complement strand
CGTCGAGCGGGACCCGCGCCCGGATCGCGGTAAGATAGTCCTCCTCGCTCACGCCATGGAGGATCGAGAAGGGCCGCAGCAGCAGCCCGTGTACCCCCATGCGGTAAAGCGCGCCGAAATCCTGCGCCTCGAGTGCGCCCTTCTCCGCCTGGTCAAGATCGTAGCGCGCCATCAACTCGGTTGGCGCCGCGAAATAGAGGCGGCGGATATCGGGATTGGTGTTGACCTCCCGGATCAGCTTCTGCAGCGGATAGAGCGCCATTTAGCCAGCGCTCCCCGCAACATCATCGATCCAATGCAGCCCGTCGCTAACCAGGGAGAAGGTGGTGGTGGCGCCGAAAGTGACGAGCACGGCATGGCGTAGGGCCGCGACCGATACACCCTCTTTCAGCAAGCGGCGCGCATGGGTCTTGAAGCTCGCCTCGTTGCCGGTTGTGACCAGCGCGCCCAGCGCGATGAGCTCGCAGGTATGCGGATCGAGCGGTCCCGCGGCGAGAACCGCTTTGCGCAAGGACTGGAAGGCTTCAGCCGCCGGCGCGCTGATTGTTGTGAGATATTCGACGGGCGTGAGCTTCGGGGGCGGAGCCATGGCCTATCCTACTGCTTCTTCAGATAGGGAAAAGCGCCGATATCGGTACCGAGGCCGCGCTCCTTGGCGCGCTGATAGATCATCGCCGCAAGGCCGATATCCTGAATTCCGGTACCGACCGATTTGAAGAGCGTCACCTGATCGTCGGCGGTGCGGCCCGGCACTTTGCCGACGACCAGCTCCGCGAGCTCATGCACCTCTTTCCCTTGCAGCACATCCTTGGCGGCGACCGCGTCGCCCGCCTCGCCGAGCACGCCCTCCTTGGTGTCGACGACGATCCGCGCGCTCATCGCGAAGGTCTCGGGATCGATCTCGCGCTGGTCGCGGCGCGCTGTCCCGACCGAATTGACATGCATGCCGGGCCGCAGCCATTTGCCGTAGAGCACGGTCTCGCTCGATTTGACGGCCGCCAGAACCATATCGGCGCCCACGACCGCCTCTTCGGCGCTGACGACCGGCTCGATCGTCATGTCGAAGGCGCGGCGATAATCCTCGGCGAGCTTCTGGCGATTGGCTGCGGTCGGGCTGAAGACGCGTGCCGATTTCACGTAACCCGCGGCTTGCATCGCATCGAGCTGTGCGCGCGCCTCGACGCTCGAGCCGAGCAGCGCAACGACGCAAGGGCCGGGCTTGGCGAGACGCCGCGTCGCGACCGCACTGGTGGCGCCCGTGCGCAACGTCGTCAAATGCTGCGCATCCATGATGGCGAGGAGCTCGCCGCTCTCGGCCTTGTAGAGATGGACCTGATAGCGCACGCCCGCGCCCGGCGCCAAATTCATTGCCTTGAACCCGGCCCAGCCCGATTTCTCCAGCGACACCGGCCCGACGCGCAGCCAGCCTTTGCCCGCCTTCATGTTGATGCGCGGCGGCAGCAGCGTCGCTCCGTCGCCTTCCTCGCGGAATGCCGCCTCCATCGCGACGATCGCGTCGTCCATGGTAACGACCGCGCGGACATCGTCATGGGTGAGGAGGAGTGTCATCGGCGCTCAGGCGGGATTGCGGCCGCGATAGAAGTCGGTCGCGTCTTCCTCGGCCAGCTTGAAGCCACTGCGGAGCAGCGGCTCGCGCACATTACGCATTTGCGCATCGTTGAGCTTCATCACCGGCTGGCGCATCGGCCCGCCATTATAGCCATGGAGCCAGCCTTGATATTTCCAGAGATAGCGATGGATGAAATTGGCGCCGGCGAAAGTCGCTTGGATGGCGACCCGCGCCTGGCGCGCCGGGTTGATGCGCCAGTAGATTTCCATCGCCTTCTCGAACTCGCCCTTCTGCAGCAGGCCGAAATATTCGGGCACGGCGCCGCCCCAATATTCGTAATTGCTGGTGCCCATCCATTGCATGCCGAACATCTCGACCGTCAGCGGCGAATGCGCCTCGAGCGGATCGGAGAACAAGACCTTTTTGCTCTTGAGCTGGTTCCAGATCTCGTAATCGCCGGCGATGCCGGGGCGGCCGACCTCGTATTTGATCGCGACGACGTTCTGGAGATCGGCGACGCGCGTAATCACCTTGGGTGGATAGCCGCTCGGATGCAGCCGGCCGAGATTCATCTGCACGGTCGCGAAGAGACAGACCGCCAGATTGGTCTGGCCCGCAACATGGGAAAGGTAATTGAAAAGCTCGTCCTCGCTCTTCGGATAGAAGGAATTGGGCTGGCCGAGCAGGAGGCCCGAAATGCCGATCTCCTCGCCGGCCTTGGCGATGCGGATGATGTCGTCGGTCGAATCGAACGCCCCGTGGATCAAGAAATGATGCCGGCCCTTCGCCTCGTCGACCGCGATCTCCATGAAGCGGATATATTCGTCGAGCGTGGTGCCGCATTCGCAGACGAGCAGGGCGCCCCAGAAACCATGCTCGATATTGCGCCGAACGTCATGGCGGATACCGCGCTCGTTCAGATGACGAAGGTCGGCGGTGAAGCTCGGCATGATGACATTGCAGACGCCACGCCATTTTTCGGCTGCCCAGGCCTTGGCCGAGGACCGCGTGTATTCCATGTCACCTCCGAAATCTTGCTCGCTGCGTGCCGTGAATACAGCAATGCGAAGCTCGCTTTAGCATCGAAGATTGTCTGACACCTTCAACCCTGTCAAGCGACTTCCCGGCCGCCTGCACGCGCGCATGACGTTGCGCTGACACGTCGAAAATTCTAAGTTGCCGTGGCATCGCATTTCGCTCAGACGCGGCAAAGCCGAACGTTTCCCGAGATACAAATGAAGAAGACCGAGCCCCGTTCGACCGATCCGCCGGTCAGCGTCATCGAGAACGCCGTCCGCCGCCTGCGCGCCGCCATCATGATCGGCGATTTGCGGCCCGGACAGAAGCTCATCGAAGCGGATCTCTGTCGCGATTTGACGATCAGCCGTGCCTCATTGCGTGAGGCGCTGCGTGCTTTGGAGGCGGAGCGGCTGATCGAGCTCGTTCCCAATCGCGGCCCCTCGGTTGCGAAGCTGGGCCTCAAAGAGATCGAGGATATTCACGATGTCTGGGCGATGCTGACCAGCGAGGCGGTCGCCCGCTTCACGGAGCTTGCAACCGCAAAGGACATCGCGGAAATCGAGGTGATCACGGCGCGGCTGCGCCAGGCGCTCAAAGCCAAGAACGCGATCGATCAGCTCAATGCGACCAACCAGTTCTTCGGCCATATCCTCTTGAAATCCGGCAATGCCACGCTGATCGACGTCGTCGCCCTGCTGGTGTCGCGGCTCAATTTTCTGCGCGCCCAAGCACTGATGCGTGAGGGTTGGAGCGTGCGTTGTTCGCAGGAGTTCGACGCGATGGTCGCCGCGATCCGCTCGAAAAAACCGACCGCAGCGCGCCGCGCCACGCAGCGGCACATCGAATCGGCGTGCGATGCGGCCACGCAGGTCGCGCTCCTGCCGAAATCAGCGATGTCCTCGCGCAAGCGCGCGACCCATATCAAGCCGATCGGCATGGCGCGCTGGAACGGCCGCGCCCGCGCTGCGCGGTCGTGAGCGCGGCAATCAGGTGAAAACGAAGCCCGCGTCCGTAGGCAGCACCTGGCCGGTCAGAGCGAGCGCCGCCGGCGTCAGCAAAAAGGCCACGATCTCGACGATATCTTCCGGGAATTGCGGGCCCGGCACGGCGCGGCCGGTCTCATATTCGCGATGGCGCGAGGCCGGCACGTAATCCGTCGCCTCATTGCGCATGATGCCGGGCGCCACCGCGGCGACGCCAATGCCACGCGGCCCCAATTCGCGCGCCAGCGACCGCGTCATGGAAATGATCGCGCCTTTGCTCGTCACATAGGCGAGAACGCGCGGCGGCCCCCACAGCGCCGTATCCGATGCGAGATTGACGATGCGACCGTCGCCTTCGGGGAAAAGCGGCACCAATGCGCGGATGACGAGCCAGGTGCCGCGGACATTGACGCGCATGACGCGATCCCACTCCTCGATCGCGAGCTCGTCAAAGCCCTTGCCGCCGGAATTGGTGATCGCCGCGTTGTTGACGAGACCGTGGATCGTGCCTTCCTTCTGCCGCAGATCCGCGGCGAGGGCCTCGATAGATCGGGGTTCGGCGAGATCGATCGGAAGGAAGCGCGCGCTAGCCCCGGCCGCGACGAGCGCGGCCGTGGTTTGGCGGCCGGCTTCTTCGAGAATATCGCAGAGGATGAGTCGGGCGCCGTGGCGGGCGCACGCTTCGGCGATGGCGCGGCCGACGCCGCGCGCGGCGCCGGTGATCACGATGGTGCGGCCTTCGAGCGTCGCGAGGGGCGTCGCCAAGATTATTTCGCCGCCGCGACCCGGGCCGCGTCCTCATATTCGATCTGCGTCTTCGCCTTCTGAAAGAGGACGCGGCGGAGGCGCGTCACGCCCGAATCATGCTGATAAAGCGTCTCTCGGTTACGCGCTTCGTCCGACATGGCGGCCAGCATCTCGCGGTCTTGCTCGAGCACGAACCAGTGGCGCTCTTCGAGATTGGCGCGGAAGAGGAAGCGCCAGAGCTCGCGCTCCAGCCCCGAGACCTTGCGCGTGCGCCAGAAGAAGATCCGCGAATTATGCTCATCGATCGGGGTGATGAAGCAGACGACGCGCATCGGCCCGCCCGGACCCGCGGCCTTCGGATAAGGAATCTCGACGCGGCAATAAGGTGCCGAGACTTCGGTGATCGCCTCCATCCAGTCGAAATTCTCGCCTCGCTGGCCGATGCGGGCAACGGCGAAACCGTCATTTTGCTCGTCGATGCGGACGAGGTCACGCTTCTCGCCGTAGGCGAGGGTGAAGGA
>CAYMNX010000201.1:0-8175 GCA_964391905.1 uncultured Rhizobiaceae bacterium | reverse complement strand
CTTTGTGCGGCCTCCCAATCCTCCAGCACGAGAGCCGCGCCACCATGCGCCGGGACAAAGCCGTCGCGGCGAACATCGAACGGCCGGCTCGCCTTACCGGGACAGTCAATAAAAGCGTTTTGCGTGACGGCGCCAACAAGGGCCATGGCATGCAGCAAGACCGGATCAGCATCGACGACGGCGCTCACAGCCAGGGCAAGAGCTCGATCGTGATACCTGATCTCGTCGATCGCCGCACGCAGCGCATATCCGCCGGACGCGCAAACCGCGCCAACGAGATAACCAGCGCCTCTGATTTGCAGAACATCGGAAATACAGCCGACATGCGTCGTATCGTAATTATGGACGGCATAGAGACCGTCGATGAAGTCCGGCTCCTCTGTAAATTCTTTGTAATTCGTCACCTGGTAGAGGCCATTTAAATTATGACCGCCGACGATCAATGCCGCGTCTTGCCCTATATCGCGCTCCACCAGGCCCGCATCGCACCAGGCATCCACCGCCAGGAGCATGGACAGCTTAACCGACCAAGGTGTCTTCGGCAGAAGTCTGCGCAGTCGCGTGACGACGGATTCTGGCGCGACTTGTGCGAGCGCGCCCGCCTTCGCGTCGACATCGTAGAAGCGAAGATCGCCCCCGACTTTGCTGTAAATCCGCGAGGTATCGAAAGACGTCCAGTGGCCGATCGCGGAACGACCGTTTAGCAACGCATCGAGATGGCGATCGAGATTGTCCGCGAGCGGCGTATTGATCGCCATGCCGGTTATCGCGATCCGTTTGCGCGATGTCATCGCGATATCTCGGAGGAATTCGTTACGCCGTAAGCTCCTTGCATGTCGGCGGCAATGCGTTCCACCTCTCTTGCAGGTTCCTCGCCGGAACCCGTTCTGAATTTCCGACAACAAATCCATCTTTGGTCGAGCATATTGAAGAGCACGGATTGCGGCCCGACCTCGATGAAAACCGGATGTGAGTATCTTCCGACCACCGCCTCGATGGATTGGCGCCACAACACTGCCTGATAAACATGCCGCGTCAGGTTGTCGATGAACAACTGCGGCTTTGGATTCGGTGTGATCGTCGCCGTCACATTAGCGATGTAAGGACCCGGCACCTCTCGCCACGGTGCCGCTAGCAAATGAGGCCGGAATGCCTCTGCGACCTTGGCGAAGAGGCGACAGTGCATGGGAATATGCTGCTCGATCAGAACCCCGGTGAAAAGGAACTCGTCTTCGGCGATGGCGAGCGCGGCATTGACGGCCTTGTGCTCTCCGGCGACGACGAACTGCGTCGGCGTGTTAAAGTTCGAGATCTCGATCTCGCCCTCGCTCGCCGCTCTTGCCAGCAATTGCTCAATTTCGTCGCGGCTCACCGGCGCAAAAGCCGCCATAGCCCCGCTCGGGCCATTGTCATAGATTTCACCGCGGATGGAAACCAAGTGCAGTGCTTCTTCCCACGAGAGCGCTCCTATCTCGACAAGGTGATTGTATTCCCCAAGACTGAGGCCCAGCGAAAGCTGCGATTTGACGCCGACCTCGCGAAGGAGCTCGGCGTACATATAGTTCGCAAGAAACGTGCCGAGCTGCACATCTCTGTTGGTTTGAAAAATATCGTGATTGTCCGAGCGATAGTGACGACGCAGGTCTCGCCCGACGAGATTCGACGCACATTCGAGAATTTCGCGGCAGCGGCCGCCGCTAAGAACGAGCCGCTCTATCGCGCGCGGGTCTCGCGAGGACTGCCCCGGAAACATAAAGACAACGGGAGAGGCGCAAGCGGCATCAGGCAACGACGCTTCGCGCTCGCTGCGTCGTTCCGCTTCGCTCGATTCGCCGCCAACCGCCATTGCCGCCTCGATCGCAGCCGCTTTATTCCGACAGTTCGCCGATATGCTCGGTGATCGATCCGAGGAAGCTGCTCGCGCCGGCTCCGTTTATCAGACAATGATCAAAAGCCAGAACGAGCTTGGCCTTGCGGCGCCATAGGAGGCCTCCGTCATCTGCTCGCTGCGGCTTCCAATCGGGGCAGCCGATAAACAGCGTCGCAATCGAAGGAGACACGACGACCGGCACGGCGTTGATGACGCCGAAGCTCGACATATCGCTTATGATCACTGATGCATCTTCAGATGGACGATCGGGTTGGACCGATTCGATCGCGGCCCGCATTTTTGCGGCGAAGCTAGAGACGTCGCGGTCTTCGGGTACCCGCACCGTCGTCAGCGCATCGTCCGGCAGCGCTACGGCAATAGCGAGCTCAACCTGCGACAGCTGTTTAGGTTCGAAGCCGGCACGATGGCGAATGCGAAACCGTGGGTGACGGACCATCGCTTGCGCGGTCGCCCAAGCGACAATTTCAAGCCCGCTTGGCGGAACCATCGCCTTCGCGCGCCGCCGGATTTCGTCGATTGTCGACCAGTCGATCTCGATTTCGATCGAGGCTGCGACGGTGGAAAGATGCGACTCTCGAAGCCTCTGCGCCATCAGCCGTTGCTTGGTCGATTGAATATATCCAGTCTCCCGATCCAACCGCTCCATGTCCGGAGGCGACGAGCTGGCAGCACCGCGCCTCCATGCCTGCTGCCGACGCGGCGAAGCCATACCATTGCGTAAGCGCGTTTTCGCGAGCGGAGCGTCGCCGCGAGGCTCTTCATCCATCGCGCCCAATGCCCGGGCTTCGGGTTGCGCGGCTCGTGCTTGGCCATCGCGTATCCACGCCAAATTGGCGCCGACCTCCAGCATATCGCCTGGCCGACAAAGTATTTCCTGGACGACACCGGTAACGGGACTCTCGATCACCATTGTCGCCTTATCGGTTTCCACTTCGGCGAATGGATCATCGCGCTTCACCAGTTGTTGCGGCGCGACGAGCACCGCGACAATACGCACCTCGCGTATTCCCTCTCCGAGTTTCGGTACCCTGACGCTGAGGAGGTCCATCACTTAGAATTCTATCGTTTGCTCGATCGCTTCGATCACGCGCCGTGAATCGGGAAGCGTCGCAAGCTCTACCGATGCGTTGAAAGCAACATGCACGTCTTCTCGCGTAACAAGCTGGGGTGGACTCGAGAACTGGGACCAGCTCTCAACGCGGGAGGTGAGTTCCGAGATGATGGCCTGACCAAAGCTGCACGTACGGTTGTCTTCTTGAACGACAACCAATCGCCCCGTCTTCTCGAGACTCGCTTCCAGCATCGACCAGTCGCATGGCACGATAGAGCGCAGGTCAATTACCTCGACATCGATGCCCCGTGGCACAAGCGCATCGGCCGCCTCGAGCGCGATCGAGACGGTATTGCCCCATGCGATCACGGTCACATCCCCGCCGGATCGGGCAACACGTGCGAGGCCAATCCGAAGGGCCTCGCCGCCTTCAACCGTGCGCGGCATTCGGAGCAGATGTTTGGGAAGGAGGTAGAGGACAGGATCGTTGCCGCCAATCGCCGCTCTCAACAACGCCGCTGCGTCTTCTGGTCGCGAGGGCACGACGACCTGCAATCCCGGGATATGCGCGAACCACCCTTCGTTCGATTGGCTGTGCCAAGGTCCGCCAGACGGTAGATAGCCGCCACAGGGTGCGATGATCACCAGCGGACACGACCACTGTCCTTTTGTGCGCCAGCGCAATGTCGCGATTTGGTTGGCCAATTGATGGAATCCGGGCCCGACGAAATCGATGAATTGCAGCTCGACGATCGGACGCAATCCGCAGGCCGCCAAACCGGCTCCGACACCGATGATCGTTGCTTCGGCGAGAGGAGAATTAAAGACGCGCGCGGGATAAAGGCTCGAGAGGCCTTTGGTGATGCCAAAGACCCCGCCCTTGGGATCGGCGATATCCTCGCCGAACAAGACGACACGCTCGTCGTGGCGAAGTAAATCGCGGAGAGTCTGGTTGACAGCCTGCAACATCGTGACAGGCGATCCGGCGGTCAGCCCGCTCTGATAGCTTCGCGGTGGCTCGGATGCAAAAGTGTGCGCACCGATGGCATATCGCGATGGCTCCGGCGCGGAAAGCGCTTGCTGGTAATCGTCATCTACAGATGCGGCGATCTCCTCGAGAGCCGTCGACCATCGCTCGGCGTCCAGCCAGCCCTCGGCAATCAGTTTCTTGCTGAGCCGAGCGATCGGATCTCTCGAGCTCATTGCGGCAATTTCGTCCACAGAACGGTAGATGCGCTGGTCGTCCGACGAGGTATGCGAAAGCAACCGGTCTACCTCGGCCCAAACGACACTCGGCCCTTGGCCCGACCGCGCCCGCCGAGCACAACGATCGAAGACATCGAAAATGATGGCCGGATCGCGACCGTCGATCTGGATTGCATGACCCTCGGCGAGTGCGCCAATCCGGTAGGGATTGAACGCTTTTGTCGGCGTGCTGATCCCATAGGCGTTGTCTTCAACAATGAAGATGATCGGCAGCTTCTCCTGCAAGGCAAACGCCAACGCTTCGTAGAATTCGCCTTGACGTACCGTCGCATCGCCGACGCAGCAAACAACCAGGTTGCTTTCGCCTCGAAGACTCATGGCCCACGCAGCGCCCGCTGCCGGCAAACACTGCAATCCCGTCGGCGACGCATAGGAGAATACGTTTCGTCGCTTGTCGCCAAAGTGGCTCGCTAATTGCCGCCCCCCACCATTCACGGAGTCCTTGGCGAAAAAGTCGAGCGCGAGGTCGTAGGTCGTCATTCCCAGCGCCAGCATGAGCGCGCGATCTCGGTAATGGGGAAACACGAGATCGCCGTCGCGTAGCGACCGACCAATGATGGCCAGGGCTTCGTGACCCGCCCCCGGAAGTTGAAAAGCTCCCAAGCCTTGGCGAAAGCAGATGCCCTCGCGACGGTCACCTTCCCGTGCTAGCGCCATAAGGCGAAGAAATTCGACTTGGGCTGCCGGCGTCAGGGCGTTCTGCGGTCCCGCAGCGGCGGCTCTATCACAAGTTGACGAATGTGCCGCATCCGTTGCCGCTTGTTCGTCGAAAATGCTTTCGGATTTCACGCTCGAAGAAGCTCACTATCGAAATTCTGGAAGCACACTGCGAAAACGAAGCGCCCGTCAGCACTCTAAGAGCCGAATAATAGTCACCCTACAATGTTTCAGTTACACATTTGTGGCGCAGCCGAGGCTTGCCTTCCAAGTGATAGCCAACGGATTACTTACAATCCCGGGCCGTAATTTCGAGATCAGAATCGGCAAGCGTGAACCACCAGTCGGATGGATCGCTATACTCGGCTGCGGGGAGCAGCGAGGAATGCGCCAATATGTAAACTTCGCTCTTGCTCCGGGAGAATAAAAATCTCGCCAACTCGCGCCGAAACTCTTCCTGCATCATTTCAAAGATCGAGATCACGGCAGCCTTTTCGCGGCGCGCCTCCCTGACGGCAGCGCCTATGAGCTTGCGAAATACACCGCGTTCCGTCCGGTGGGTGAACAGATCAACGATCAACGCCTTCTTCAGGCCCTCGTCTTCCGTCGGACGCAGCACGGTATAGCCGACCAGCCGACTTTTCCGGAACGCGCCAAGAACCACGTAACGTCGGTCTGGCAATTGACGGAAACGCCACGTCAGGAATCGCCGATCTCTCACGGTTAGATTCGGGTAGCTCGGCGAGGCCCAATCCCATAGCGAATCGAATGAGGAATCGAATTCATCGATCCTTCGGATCGATATGTCGCGCGGCGAGCGCAACGCCGCGAGCGCATCGACGACTTTTTCCAAAGCCTCATAAGCAATCGCGGCGGGCTTTATCAACCAGGCCGGTATCGGCCCTCGCGCTCTCAGTGCGGGCTCCATCGCAAGGACGCGGTGGTAGCGCGCGTAACGGCCGAGTATGACCTGCTGATCGAAACCGCAGCACATCAGAGAAGCGACTTGCTGGCTTGTATTGCCGTAAAGAAACGATGGGCATCGGGAGATCATTTCATCGCAGATATCGAAGATATTCGCGAGCACGCCGCGCCCGCCGCCCGCACCGTCGATCACGAGGTCGAGCATGCAACCGGCATTTCGAATCTCTTGTCCGATTTTCACGCGCGCAGGCATAAGCGTGACTGTTCCAAACAGCCGCCCCTCTTCCGCCACGCCGATTCGATAGTGCTCGACCTCCGTGCCTTCAGGCCTTTCCTTCACCTTCCAGTCCCAGAGGCAGTTCAACCACGCCGCGGTTGCCTCACCATGTGCTTCACGAAGCAAGGCTATCGCATCATCGCGGTATTCTTGAGTGACCGATATAACCCGTGTCGTTGACATCATTATCCGTGCGGATCATCGCTGCCGCTTCAAGTATGCCTCTGCGCCGGCATGGTAGCGCTCGATAGCGGAATGGCAGCAAGGCCATTAGAGAGGGACGACAATCGCGCGTTCGCCTTTCCGTGCGCCGAACATGCGTCACCACCCGTTGCCGCGGAATGCTCGCATCGAGCGCGACGCTATTTCTGACCGCAGGTGAAATTCTAATTGCATGTGTTTCTCATCCGAGCAGATTTCCGTTAAAGCTGTGTGACAGGAAGGCGAGCCGTTCCGCGCGGTCCGGGAATAGTCTTTCCCGCCCAGTTGTGTGATTGTTGAACAGCAGCGCACGCGACGCGCATCGGAATCTCGGGAAAAGCTCGACGAAGCTCAGTGCGCGCCGCTGCCCCCATCGAGCGTTGGCCGAAACTGCAGCTCGCGATAGAAGATTCACGCATTCGATGACGCAGGCAAGCGGATCTCCTCGATCGATTGCTCGCGCGACAGGCTCTCCCGCTCGGGATCGTGGCTTTGTGCGACGGGTCCCAATTCGTCCTCAGTTATCACAGATTTCCGTCGCGACCGGGATTGATTTCAGACGGCCCGATGACACATCACGCCAATCGGTCAGGGAGGACAGCCATGAGTAGCCTTCGCCTTCGACTTTGACGGAATCCATACTGCTGATGAAGCGTTGAACGAGCTCGCTCGCTGCAAGAAGAATTTCCGACAGCCATGGGTGGCGCCTCGGGTGTCGCGAGAGGCATCACTCTCTCATGAAGCGGAGGCGAAGCCGAGGGCGGCGTTGAGGAAAGCCGCATAGCGGCCGTTGCGAAAGGGATCCGCGGCGCTGCGCCGATTGCGAAGCGGCAGGGGGCGCCCGTCGCTATTTTTTAGACTTCGCCTTGAGGGCTTGACGCATGGCCGAAAGGCACACGGTCTTGATCGACATCGCCCTTCAGGGCGGCGGGTCTCATGGCGCCTTCACCTGGGGCGTGCTCGACCGGCTGCTGGAAGAGCCATGGCTTCAGATCGATGCGATTTCGGGCACTTCGGCGGGGGCGATGAATGCAACGGTGCTCGCGGATGGATGGGCGCGTGGCGGCGCCGGGGGCGCGCGCGAGGCGCTCGATGCCTATTGGCAGCGCGTGGCGAAGGCCGCTGCATTCAGCCCGCTGCAGCGGTCGCCCGTCGATCGATTAATGGGCCGCTGGACGCTGGACACCTCGCCCGTCTACATCGCCATGGACATGATGGCGCGGTTGTTCTCCCCCTACGATCTCAATCCGTTCGGGCTCAATCCGCTGCGCAGGATCCTGTCGGAAAGCGTCGATTTCGATCATCTCGCCGGCTCGCCCATCAAGCTTTTCGTCACCGCGACCAATGTGCATACGGGGCGCGGCCGCATCTTCCGCAACGAAGAGATCACACCCGATGTTCTCCTCGCCTCGTCCTGCCTGCCAACGCTGTTCCATGCAATCGAGATCGATGGCGAGTCCTACTGGGACGGCGGCTATGCCGGCAATCCCACCATCACACCGCTGGTGCGCGAAAGCGACGCGCAAGACACGATCCTGGTGCAGATCAATCCGCGCGAGCGGCCGAACACGCCGCGCACGGCGCATGAGATTCTCAATCGCCTCAACGAGATTTCCTTCAATTCCCCGCTGATGAAGGAGCTGCGCATGATCGCGTTGCTGCGCCAGGTGGCTGATCCCGGGCGTGGCGAGGGCGCGCGCTGGGCGGGGATGCGCACGCACAGGATCATGACCGACCGGCTGGCGCAATTCGGTGCCTCATCGAAATTCAATGCCGAGCTCGAGTTCCTCATGATGCTGAAGGCCGAGGGCCGCCGCAGCGCGGAGGCATTTCTCGCCGCCCAGGCCGACTATATCGGCACACGATCGACCGCCGATATCGACGTGCTGCTGGATGAATGCTGAAGCC